>JASJGU010000373.1:0-3458 GCA_033791385.1 Desulfuromusa sp. | reverse complement strand
ATGAAAATTTATACCGGCACAGGGGACAGGGGCAAGACCAGCCTGTTCAGCGGAGAACGGGTCTCCAAAAGTAGCCCGCGCATCGAGGCCTATGGTGATCTGGACGAACTCAATTCCGTGATCGGAGCGGTTGCAGCGGCGGTTGATGAGAGGCAACAAGCGTTGACGGATGAACTTCAGACCCTTCAGGCGCTGTTGCTGGATACCGGCGCCTGGCTGGCAACGACTCCCGGCGCCGCCGCCACCCGTTTTTTAAAACCGTTTACGAATGATCCCGCGGAAACGCTGGAAACAGCCATCGACCGGATGAATGAATCCTTGCCGGAACTGAAGCATTTCGTCCTGCCCGGCGGACACCTGTCCGCATCACTGGCCCACATGGCCCGCACCGGGTGCCGGCGAACGGAACGGCGCGTCATCGAACTGGTTGAACATGAGGACGGCCAATCGGGCGCCACGGACACCATGAAACATATTCTGGTGTTTCTCAACCGGCTTTCCGATTATCTCTTTGTCGTTGCCCGCACCTGCAACCATGTAACCGGGCAGGGAGATGTGTTGTGGAAAGCCTAGATGGAAAAGGCCCGATCACCATGGAACTGGTGGCCCGGCGGTGGCTGGTCCCTGGAATCCTCGAACTGCGGCTAGGCCGTCCGGCGGATTTCACCTTTCTTCCCGGCCAGTTTCTGCGTTTTGTGATGGATGGCTACCAGCGGGATTACACCATGGTTTCCGCTCCAGATGCCGAGACCCTCGATTTTTGCATCGCCATGGTGGAGGATGGACGGTTTTCCGGTGACATCCTGAAGGCCGACATCCAAGATTCAGTGCAATTGTCCGGGCCTCACGGCTATTTCATATTCCAAGGGCCGGCGAATCCGGCGGTGTTTGTGGCTACGGGAACCGGTGTCGCCCCATTTGTGGCTTTTTGCAGGTGCGGGATGGGCGCTGCCCTCCTGCTCCACGGCGTGGCAACACCTGGCCGGCTGATCTACCAGGATCTATTGCAATCCGCATGTCGTGGATATGTACCCTGCATCAGCCAACCGTCCGAAAACGATGATGGTTTGAAAAATGCGTTTCCCGGTCGGGTGACCCATTACCTGGAGCAACAGCTGACACCAGGCACCTATGACTTTTACCTGTGCGGTCGGGGAGCCATGATTCGGGATGTCACCGCATTGATTGACCAACAGTTCAGCGACTCGCGCCTTTTTATCGAGACCTACGATTGACTAAAGCGGCTGAAAAATCATCCGCTTGGCACTATTGTCGAAGCGAATCATTTTGGCTTTGAGCTTGCGCTCTTCGCCAAAAATGTTTACCAGCCGCATGCCGTCGGCCACCTCCTCGATGAGATCCACATTCTCCAGCACTTTTTCTTCGCCCCCGTTCTTTATAACAAAGACATTGATGTCGCACATGACGCTGCTCCTATCCTAAATAAGTGTGTGGTTGATTCCTGCTGTCGGGCTCCAGGCGCCGACCAAACAGCATTGTGGACAATTCGGTCGCCAATTACAATACCCGTGTCTGTTTTCGTCCAGCTGCGAAAAACGAGTTGATTGTGATCGCAAAGTGGCTATGTTGGACCAGTATAAAAAATGCACCCATCCGCTAAACAAAGGTTGTCATTCGATGGTCAAACAGGCAGTCAAAGAAGCCTTTATCCTCATCCTTGCAGCCGTTGGGATCGCGCTTGCCGTTTATGCGGTCAGACCCGATAAGATCGGGGGCATTCCTGCAGCGGTAGACCAAGGTGCCGTCCGGCAGTCACCAACCGAAAGTGGTTTTTCTGAAATTTCTATCGAGGAAGCGCTAGGCCTCTACGAAGAAAAAAGCATCATTTTTGCCGACGCTCGCCATGCGGCCGATTTCGAAGCGGGGCACATCAAGGGGGCTGTCCACCTGTATACGGCGGATCAGGGCATCTGGCTGACCGAGTTTCTGGCCGTCACTGACCCCGCTGCCGTGATTGTTACCTATTGCGATGGTGAAGACTGCCATCTGGCTACGGAGCTTGCCGACCTCCTGTTTATCAACGGGTTCGATAATGTTCGCTACCTTAAAAACGGTTGGACCCGATGGCGGGAAGGCGGCTATCCGGTGGAATCGTCCAATGCCGGCGGTTAGGTTGTCGACCCGCCGGAAGCCTAACCCGACGTATTGCGAATACAGACAGCTGTTCCCATGGCTGCACCTGCAAGGCTACGCTCCTTCCGGTATGGCGATCGCATCCAAAGGCCGCACCGACACCCCCCGTTTATAGGGATACGCCTCTCGCACCGGCGCAACGATCCAGGCTTCATCCACATTCAAATCATCCAAGGCATTCCAGTAGCTTCGCTTAACTTCAGGGGATGTGGACGCTTTAACTTCCACGGCGATCCTCCGTCTTCCCCTTTCAAGAATCAAATCTATCTCGGCACCCGAGGCACTTCGATAGAATGATGTCTTCCAACCCGGATAGGCCGAGATGATGTTTTCGATGGCGAGTCCTTCCCAGGATGCGCCATAGGCCGGATGCCCCAACAGATCATTGTGATTGCGGATGTCTAACAGCGCATGTAATATGCCGGAATCCCGCAAATATAACTTTGGTGATTTGACCAGTCGTTTTTTCAAATTCGAATGGTAAGGTTCCAAGACTCGCATCAAATAGGTCTGTTCAAGTATGGCGATGTATGAATTGATGGTGTGATGGCTGACACCGAGAGATTCTCCGAGACTGGATCGATTCAATAGCTGACCGTGAACATGGGCGCACATTCGCCAGAATCGTTCGAGCCGTCTGGCAGGTATGTTCAATCCTAGTTGGGGAATATCGCGTTCGAGGATTGTCCTGATGAAATCCTGCCGCCACTCAAGGCTTTCCCGATCGTTGTCCGCCAGGTAACTGCGGGGAAATCCGCCACGCAGCCACAGTTTTCTGAGACCTTGCCCTGCATTGTTATCCAACTCGTGCAATTGAAATGGCGACAGTTCAAAATAGGATATCCGTCCTGCCAATGATTCGGATGTCTGTCTGATCAATTGGGGAGAAGCGGATCCCAGTACCAAGAACTGCCCATTGCCACCATGTCGGTCGATTCGCGACCGCATGTCGGCAAACAATTCCGGTGCTCGCTGAATCTCATCAAGGCATATCAGCCCTGAGGGTTTCAGTTCGAAAAAGGCCTCCGGATCTCTGAGTTTGTTCAAGTCCATCCGACGCTCAAGATCCAGGTAGACTGAATTCTCCATGTTGTCGAGGATGGCCTTGGCCAGTGTGGTTTTCCCGCACTGGCGTGGCCCGAGTATAGCGACAGCCGGCATGCTGGAAAGTTTTCTCAGGATTGAGTCTGATATCATTCGCTGGATATAATTATTCATATTGGAATAATAACTTCTATTCTGCAGCATTACAATACGAAAACATATGTATTTTGGAATCTATACTTCCAAATTGCATATTTACC
>JASJGU010000372.1:0-2958 GCA_033791385.1 Desulfuromusa sp. | reverse complement strand
ACCACATTGTTTAGTACTGATTTAACACTCAAGCGAATCATTCTTAATTTTCTGACTGGTGGGCTGTATTTAGTTTTTCCGCTATTACTATCGGTTTATCTTGGGCTGGCAGGCATTCGCGCTGCTTCGCAGTTAGACGGTGCTACCCAGGCGATTACTCGTGGTACAGCAGGTGCTGGACGAATCAACCCAAGATTAGGTGGGGGAATCAAAGGGAAAAAAGGTGCTAGGAAATGATCCTTAAACGAACCTGTCTGACGATTACCAACAGTGGCTATTGCTGTCTCAATAGCACCCATCATACCCGGATCAGCGCCTCTGCGTGGTATGCAGTGATTTCTACTGAAACACTGAATGATCTGAGTTCACTCACCCAACCGGGGAGCTTGTTGCCCCGTCTGGGTCAGCTGTTCCTTTTATTAAATCAACTCATTGAGCCAGGAGCATTGCTATGAGTAAACCTACTGAAAATACAAACAAAAACTCTGCCACCGCAGATAACAACCGGTACTTTAACGAGTATGCCAATGGCATCGGCTACCTAAACAGCATTCGTGAATTCGGTGCTGAAGGTAAACCTGAACGCTATGCAGCTCAAGTTTCGGTTATCCAGGGGCCAGCGGATAATGTGCATTATGAGTATCACGATCTCATTATTTCGTCTGAAACCGTGCTCGGTGTTGTTCTTGAACATCGGGAGGCCATCGAGGCTGAGGAGGCTAATGTGCTGATTCGCTTCAATATGGCTAACCCTCGTGCCAAGGCGTTTATCTATAAACAAGGTGAGCGGGCTGGTGAGTTGGGGGCTGCGATAGGTGGATACTTGACGCGGATTCTTTCTATGAAAATCAATGGTGAATTGGTCTATGAAGATCAACGCACTTTTGATGATCAGGAGGGGACGTCTCAAGTCGCAAACGGATAACACGCCACCAGGGCAGTATTGTTTTTTGCATTAGTATGCTGTCCATTTCATCCTTATGGGAACCACCGTTCCCATAAGGGCCTGGTGTGTTCCCTCTTCTCATGGGAGCACATCATGAAAACCGTTAAACCTTCGAATGAAATGTATACCACCGAATCGACATTCGAGCAGGAAAACCAGTTGATTGCTGAAGCCAAACACCTGTTATATGCACGATTGCAAACTCGCGATCAGGTGTTTACTTCACCACAGGCAACACGGGATTATTTGTGTTTGCAGTTATCAGAGCGACAACAAGAAGTATTTTGTTGTTTGTTTTTAGATAGTCAGCACCGATTGATCGAATATCAGGAGTTGTTTGTGGGTACGATAGACGGCTGCAGTGTCTATCCTCGCGAGGTCGTTAAGGCCGCGCTGAAAGTAAATGCTGCCGCTGTTATTTTTGCCCATAACCACCCATCGGGTGTGGCTGAGCCAAGCGTGGCCGATCAGCGTATTACTGAACGGCTGACGAGCGCTTTAGGACTGCTGGATATTCGGGTATTGGATCACTTTGTTATCGGTGATAGCGCAGCCGTTTCATTTGCTGAACGTGGATTGCTTTAGTCGATCAAACTAAACGCCTCTAGAGCTACGGTTCTTTTGGCGTTTTTTTATGGCTTGTTCTCGTAAAGGCCATCCAGGCGTTTCACTGGATCAATATCGCCGGTTCGATAGTTATAGTGGATAGTATTGTCTGTTGAGAAGTCATCGCCGTCGTCGTCATTCCCATCGATTAAATCAACTAAAAACAGCAAGACTTGCCAGCCTGCATTCAGCACACCGGCAATCAAAGCAAAGGCCGCAAGAAGAAGCATTTTTAGATATTTCATGTCACTGACTATCCTTTGGCCTGTTTGTTAACGGAGCCATGTTTAGTATCAGATCTAATGATCATTCATGGGCTGGATCAAGGTCTGCATTAACGGAGCGAGTCTAAATAAGGCCTTTAAAACAAGCATAATAAGGCTTTTTGTGCTTGTTTTATGGTATAATTTTCAAACTGTATAACATCACCGGCGGACTGTCATGCATCATCCAAAGCATCAAAAATATAATGGTTCGACTCCGATCCTGATTGCTCGACGCTCGCCGCCAACTCTGCCCGAAAATGCAACGGAAGAAGAGTTGATTCTTCATAGCCGTCTGGACTCGCTAGACTGGAAAAATCCTGAGAAACTGCGAGCTGCTCTCCTGGAGAAACGCAGGATTTGGAATGAGACTTCTCACAGTTGACCGGGTTGGATTATCTCCTTGTCACAAAGTAAGCTTAGTAAAAATTCTTTTGTCGTGCATGGTTGTACACGGCTGTGCCGTGACAAAGCATTGTAGGGAAAATCTCCATATCATTGGCGAGTCGCTGCCTGACGTTTGAAAATGCAGGTCAGTTGGGCGTCGCCCTCAGTACAATTAACTAACTCCCACTGCTGTTCGCCTAAATGATTCAACGTTGTAGTGAGTGCTGCGTCATTACCCAGTAGAGGGTAGGTTTTAGCCAGATACTCCCAGTTTTGCCCGGCGTTTACCGCTGTTGACAAAAACAGCATGGTTATTAGATAAAAAATACGAAAAGATTCTTGAGTTAACATCCGTTGTTCTCCTTAAGGCCGGGCCTGTTTGGTGCCCATTTATTATACCGCAATTAGTGCAAAAGTTTAGGTTCTGAGATCACATTTTGATACTCAGCTGTCAATATGGTCGCGTAAGGCGCTCCAGATAAGGTGAAGATCCAGGCTGGTTTCATCGGCTATTTTGAGAAAGCGCTCTCTCTCATTTAGTTGGTTATAGTGCTGCCAAAGTTTCCAGACCAAATGTTCGGATTTTTCATCGCACAAAGGTGGCCGACCACTGCCTACACCCCGGATATTGAGAATGTTTCGGCGTCGGGAAAATTCCGAAGCATGCATGCCAAATAAACGTCGCATAAGAATTAGAGGCGCGCCTTGTAACAGGTATATATCTTCAAGTTCTCTTTCTTCTCGCTTATTTTCTAA
>JASJGU010000371.1:0-45836 GCA_033791385.1 Desulfuromusa sp. | reverse complement strand
GTTGGGATTAATCACCGCTGCATTGTTTGATATAGTCGTTTTGTTTGTTCGGCCGGTTCCTTTAAATGCTGCTGCCACTCGAATCTATTCTCCTGACAGCCAGAGGCTATGTGCTTTACGGAGCTATGACCGGAGTCGCTGCACTAAATGAGAGTGCAACAGACCATCCAGATCTCATTATGTTAGACATCATGCTTCCGGCGGAGCCTCCCCTGCGTTCGCTGTCGCGGTCATCCTGACCGCTTATCCGACATTAGGTCGGCACTCACTCTTTCTACAGCAATAACAAAAAAACGCCGACCTTAAAAGGCCAGCGTTATTTTTGTTTTGGTCGGAGCGAGAGGATTCGAACCTCCGACATCTTGGTCCCAAACAAAAAGGGCCCATAACCGTAATGAGTTGGGATTAAATACCGAGCTATTGTTACAATCTTTTTATTATCAACTTTTTGACAATTGCATTTCAACATCCATGCTTTCATGGAGAACACGCACAATCTGAATTTTTAGATCGCCTTTTTTGCGATAGTAAACCATATGGCTTCCCGTTGGGAATTTGTAGTATCCGGTTTTAATTTCATTACAAGTTCTTCCGGTGGCCGGATTGCTTGCAAGTTTATGAAAGCTATCATCCAGCGTTTTAAGATATTTGTTTCTCTGCTCAAGCCCCCAGCGCTTTTGTGTGAATCGGGCAATGTCCTTCAGGTCACTTTTGGCTGTCTCTGTGAGGGTAAAGATTGCCATTATTTTAAATTTTCGGCATCAAGTTCCTGTATCAACCCCTCAAGAGAGTAATTGGCTGAGCCACTATTCTCTCCTTCGGAAAGAGCTCTGCGCAGCAGACTTAGCTTAGTTTCTCTCTCTTCCAGAAGCCGCAGTCCTGCACGTATTGTTTCGCTCACAGAGCCATAGTGACCATGATTAACTTGC
Organism: Desulfuromusa sp.; assembly: GCA_033791385.1. Taxonomy (GTDB): domain Bacteria; phylum Desulfobacterota; class Desulfuromonadia; order Desulfuromonadales; family Geopsychrobacteraceae; genus Desulfuromusa. The sequence goes on along the minus strand of JASJGU010000371.1, from coordinate 44,907 downwards.
TGGCCGACAAAATCTTCAAAGTGAGGGCCAAGGGTGACGCTAGTATTTTTTGGCATAAGTGACCTCCTTTAATAGCGAAGTATTAGTATATAATATTTATAGGTATAGTTCAAGGCTGGCGTGTTGCTGCAACTATAATCACTGATCATAAGTAGGGGGCTTTTGAAATACTGCCAGATCCTACTTTCTCATTTTTTTTGGGTATTTGTCGGGGTCTATTCTCTGCTTACCATCTTTGCCAAATCCGTAAACATTGCTGATTTCTCTTTTAGATTTCAATGCTGTTTCATCATTAGCCTTGACAAGAAGGGCGTTATTGATCCGCCTCTCTGACCGGGTCGCAATTCTCTTATCTTCTTTTTCAGAGGATGCTGTTGTAATACCGATTATGGGTGATTTTTTATTAGACCTGCTCACTTAGAGACCTCGTCATCTTTGATTTGAATCGCCTCTACTATCTCGAACTCTTAAGCTTTTGTCAAAACTTAGGATGTTTTTAAATGAGGAAAAGCTGGCAGAACAATGTATTGAAAGGTATGTCGGTAAATGTCGGTAAAAATAAACAAAAAAGGCCAGTCGCGATGACCGGCCTTTTCTTTATAACTACCTGATATTATTTTAAAAACTGGTCGGAGCGAGAGGATTCGAACCTCCGACATCTTGGTCCCAAACCAAGCGCGCTACCAGGCTGCGCTACGCTCCGACGGACGGAATTGATACCATGGTAAAAATAAAAATACAATCTTTTTTTCATCCATACTTCATACCTCTTTTAACCTTTTCCAAACCTGTTAGGCTTGAAGTGTATGTTTGTCATAAAGGAGACATTTTGTGTCTGATGAGAATTTCAAAGAAATTTATCAACTGAATATCGCTGACATCGTTGAAAGGTTGCAGACGACACCTGTCGGGCTATCAAATGACGTTGCGGCTGAACGGCTTCGAGAGGTTGGACCGAATCAGCTGCGTGAAGAATTCAAGCGCTCTGTGTTGCAGATGCTATCTGAACAATACCGCAATCCGATGATCATTCTTTTATTGGTTGCTGCGTTGGTTTCAGGAATGATCGGGGAGCTGAAAGACACGCTTGTCATCTTGATTATCGTTATCCTGAATAGCTTGATCGGGTTTATTCAGGAATATCGCGCGGAAAAAGCCATGTCTGCTTTGAAACAATTGGCGGCCCCATTTGCCACCGTGCGTCGTGATGGAAAATTTCGACGGCTTCCTGCTGATGAACTGGTGCCGGGCGACTTTTTGTTGCTTGATGCGGGGACGATTGTGTCCGCTGATTTGCGTCTTAATGAAGTTCATTCGTTGAAAATTGATGAATCGGCACTGACCGGAGAATCGGTCCCAGTTGAGAAGACGATTGAAGTCTTAAGTCGGGCTAGTCTGCCTTTGGGTGATCGGCGCAACATGGTTTACCGTGGAACTCAGGTAACCTATGGGCATGGCAGTGGCTTTGTTACCGCCACCGGAATGAACACCGAGATGGGCAAAATTGCTCATCTTCTCGATACGACCGAAAAGATAAAAACACCGTTGCAGAAACGACTTGCCCGTGTTGGGCGTAATCTTGCTCTGGTCGCTTTGCTGATCTGCGGGATCGTGTTTATTGCCGGTTTGCTGCGCGGCGAAGATCTGATGGTGATGTTTTTGACCACGGTCAGTTTGGTTGTGGCGGCAGTGCCTGAGGCTCTGCCTGCTGTTGTGACAATCTCCCTGGCGTTGGGTGCTAGGAAACTGGTGCAGCAGAATAGCTTGATTCGTAGATTGCCGGCGGTTGAGACCCTGGGTTCGACAACCTTTATCTGTAGCGATAAGACCGGCACCTTGACCCTGAACAAGATGACTGTGGAGCAACTCTTTGACGCTCAACTTCACCGCATTGATGGTTCTGCTTTACCACAGGAAGACCCATTTCTGCTCGCTCTGGCTTTGAACAACGATATCAGAATCGATGAGGATGGCGTTCCCCTTGGTGATCCAACCGAGGTGGCACTTTATGCGAAAGTTCAGCAGCTTGGATATGATCCACAACAACTAAAAGAGGAACATCGGCGAGTCGCTGAAATCCCTTTCAGTTCTGAACGTCAGGTCATGAGTACTCTGCATCAGACCCCATCAGGTGATGTCTTGTTGCTCTGCAAGGGAAGCTTTGAGGCCGTATCTGCGCGTTGCCAGCAGCAGTTTGATGGTTCGCTGGCAGAGACACGTATTGCTGAGATGGCTGCTGATGGGTTGCGTATCCTCGCTTTTGCCTTCCATCGATTTAAGAAATTTCCAAAAAGCTTGCACGAGAAGGATCTTGAGAAAAATCTCGAATTCCTCGGTCTGAGTGGTGCTCTCGATCCCCCGCGCGAGGAAACGGCAGCTGCAGTACAGCAATGTCGCCAGGCCGGGATTACGCCGGTAATGATTACCGGGGATCATCCCTTGACTGCAGTAAGGATCGCTGCCCGGATCGGGATGGTTGAATCGACTGGTGCCCGGGTTGTCAGTGGGCCCGAATTGACAACGTTATCGCACGAGCAACTGGTTGATCTGGCTGGGGAGGTCAGGGTTTACGCCCGAGTTGCCCCGGAGCAAAAACTCAGGATTGTTGCTGCTTTGCAGGAGCGCGGCGAATCGGTGGCGATGACCGGTGACGGGGTGAATGATGCCCCAGCGTTAAAGCGAGCGGAAATCGGTATTGCTATGGGGATCACCGGCACCGATGTGTCGAAAGAAGCAGCAGAAATGGTGTTGCTGGACGATAATTTTGCCACCATAGTTCATGCTGTACGCGAAGGGCGGGTGGTTTACGCTAATTTGCGCAAGTTTTTCAAATATATTCTGGCTTGTAATGCTGGGGAGCTCTGGACTATTTTTATTGCCCCCTTTCTGGGTTTGCCGCTGCCGTTGCTGCCGATTCATATCCTCTGGATTAATCTGATAACCGATGGCGCTCCGGGGCTGGCATTAGCCGTTGAGCCAGCTGAAAAAGGGATCATGCAGCGACCCCCAATCCCTCCCGAGGAAAGCCTGTTTTCCCGGGGAATGTGGCAACAGATTCTCTGGGTTGGCTTGCTGATGGGAGGAAGTTGTCTCTTGACCCAGAAAATTGCTATTATTCTCGGGTGGCATTGGCAAACGATGGTGTTTACTGTTCTATGTTACAGTCAGTTATTTAATTCTTTAGCACTCCGCTCGGAACGACAATCATTATTCAGTCAAGGGTTGACATCAAACCTGCCACTCCTGTTGACCGTGCTGGTCAGTATTGCAGTTCAGCTGGGAATCATATATGTTCCCGCATTGCAGTCGCTGTTTCGCACTCAGGCTCTTGGTGTCGCGGAGTTAGTGTTCTGTTTCGCCATGTCAACAGTGGTTTTTGCTGCTGTTGAGGTGGAGAAGTTGTTATTGCGGCACAACTGGATAAAATATAGCTAACTTAAATACTTACGTTAGGATTTTCTATGAGCTCTCAAAAATTTACAACCGGTCAATCGATTCACGGATTTCTGGTTGATCAGATCGATTCACTTCCAAGTATCAACGCAACCATGATTCGTCTACACCATCAGAAAACCGGTGCACGTTTTATGCATCTGGATCGCGATGACGATAATCATCTGTTTGCGGTCGGTTTTCGGACTCCGCCGGATGATTCAACCGGAGTCGCCCATATCCTTGAACATACTGCGCTGTGTGGCTCAAAACATTTTCCGGTACGGGATCCATTTTTCTCAATGCTCAAACGCAGTCTCAACAGTTTTATGAATGCGATGACTGCCAGCGACTGGACCCTCTATCCGTTTTCCAGCATGAATCGAAAAGATTTTCGCAACCTGCTTGATATCTATCTGGATGCTGCCTTTTATCCCCGCTTAACCGAGCGCGATTTCAGTCAGGAAGGGCATCGTCTTGAATATGCAGAAGGAGATAATCCCACGTCGCCGCTGGAATACAAAGGGGTGGTCTACAACGAAATGAAGGGCGCCATGTCCGATCCTTCATCGCTGTTGTCACGGCGCATGGACAAGCACCTTTATCCCACCACGACCTATCGGCACAATTCGGGCGGTGAACCGGAAGATATTCCCGCTTTAAGTTGGCAGCAACTGCGGGATTTTCATGCCCGTTATTATCATCCGAGTAATTCCTGGTTTTTCAGTTCCGGTAACCTCGATTTGTCCGACTTGTTGGGGATTGTTGAAGATCGAGTGCTTCAGAATTTTGAGCGGCTCGATTCGAATACGGAGGTTCCTGCTGAACAGCGCTTGGAAGCCCCTTTGCGGGTGAAGGAAAACTATCCTCTGGATGCTGGTGAACCGCTCGAACAGCGTTCATTGGTTGAGGTCGCATGGCTTGAGTGCGACATTAACGACAGCTTCGAGCGGTTGGCGATGTCGTTGCTTTCTGCCCTGTTGCTGGGGAATCCCGCTGCGCCGCTCTACAAGGCGTTGCTTGATTCAGGTCTGGGAGCCAATTTGGCACCCGGGACCGGATATCACGATGATAACCGGACCACCTACTTTGCCGCTGGCCTGCAGGGAACCGATCCCGAGCATGTTGATGCGATCGAAAAACTGATTTTGGAGACGCTGGGGCAGGTCGCTGAGGAAGGGTTTACCCGAGAGCGGGTCGAAGCTGCTATCCATCGGCTCGAATTTTCTAATCGCGAGATTACCGGTGATAGCTATCCCTATTCACTCCTGTTGTTGATGCGCCTGATCGGCCCCTGGATCCATGGAGGCGACCCATTAGCAGCGCTGAATTTTGAAGAAAACCTGCAGCGGTTACGTCAGGAACTGGACAACGGTCCATTTTTTGAAAATCTGATCAAGGAGCGATTGCTCAACAATCAGCACCGGGTCACTTTGTTATTAGAGCCAGATACCGAACTCGGATCGCGTCAGGATGCGGCGACACGGGCTGAGCTGGATAAGATTGAAAAACAGCTCAGTGGGACAGAAAAAGAACAATTGGTCGCGCTGGCTATGGAACTGAAAACGTCTCAAGAAGAATCAGAAGATCTCTCCTGTCTGCCGACGTTGGAACTGAGTGATATCCCATCGGATGAACCAGCCGTCCCAGTCGAACAGCAGCAGAGTAAGACGGTTAAAGAGTTCTGGTTTGCTCAACCAACCAACGGGATTGGTGTTGTGGCGTTCAATTTTGGGCTCGATAGTTTGACCGCTGAACAGCGCAAGTACCTGCCGATCTTTAGTAGTTTACTGACGCAGGTTGGTGCTGGGGAGCGGGATTATCTACAAATGGCTGAAGCGATGGAAGCTGTGACCGGAGGGATTTCTGCCCGCACGTCGCTCCTGGATGACCCGCAAGATCCAGATAAGTTTACTGCCAGTTTTGAGTTAAGAGGGAAAGCACTCGTGCGCAATTGTGAGCCATTGTTCGAATTGCTGCACGATATTCTGCTGACTCCAAAATTCACTGACCTGTCGCGAATTCATACCGTTCTGAAGCAGTTGCAGGTGTCATTGGAAAATTCAGTACCACAATCTGGACATAGCTATGCGGCCAGAACTGCAGCAGCCTCTCTGTCCCCGGCCGGGTGGCAGCGCGAACAATGGGCGGGGCTCTCTCAGGTAGCCCTGATTCGGGAGCTGGCTGCCAAACCGGTAGAAGAGTTAGGTGAGCTGGCAACAGTTTTGGCAGAAATTGCAGCGCAGCTGTTTAATCAGCTCCAGTTGCAGACAGCAATCACCGTTGAAGCTGAAAATTTTACCCCGTTCAAGGCAGCTTTAAGCCAATTAGTTGGGCAGCTTCCGGGTGAGTCATCCAATCAGTCAGCATTGACTGTAGATTTCAAGTCGCAGCCGGTACGGCAGGGGGTGATCTGGTCATTGCCGGTTAATTATGTGACTCGGGTTTTTCGCGCAGTGGCCTATTCCCATCCCGATAGTGCCGCTCTGACGGTTCTTGCTAAATTGTTACGCGCAGAATTTCTCCACCGCGAAATCCGTGAAAAGGGTGGCGCTTACGGAGGTCTGGCGGGATATAATGCCGAGGCTGGTCAGTTTAGTATGCTCTCCTATCGTGATCCCCATATTTTACGCACCCTGAAGGTCTATGACCAAGCTATTGATTGGGCGGTGGCCGGGGAGTTTCCCCCCGATTCGGTTAAAGAAGCCGTGCTGGCCGTGTTTGGTGATCTCGATAAACCACTCTCACCGGCTGGGGCGGGAGCTCAGGAATTTGCCAATATTCGCCAGAAAATGACTCTGGAAATGCGCAATCAAATGCGGCAGAAAATTTTGGCAGTTGATGGTCCGGCTTTACAGATGGTTGCAGAGAAATACCTCAAAAACGGAGAAAGTTCCGTTGCTGTCCTGGCAGGTGAAGCAGCACTGCAGCAGGCAAATGAACTGTTGGGAGAGCAGTCGCTGGAGCTGCGAAAAATTTAATTGTGTAGGGGCGATCCTTGTGATCGCCTTTTTTTCATCCGGGCGAATACAAGATTCGCCCCTACGAGATATTTATAACATGCCAAAACAACAATTCTTCGCCACCGCGCCACTCGGTATGGAACCCTTGCTTGCGACTGAACTTGTCGCTATGGGCGCAGCTGAAGTGAAGCAGGAACGTGCCGGAGTGCGATTTTCCGGCGACCTTGGGATTGCCTACAAGGCCTGTCTCTGGTCACGTCTGGCCAACCGAATTTTTTTGCCGCTAGTTAACTTTGAAGCTCTGGACCCAGATCAACTCTACACTGAAGTATTGCAGATCGACTGGTCGGAGCATCTGTCGGTAGAGAACACTCTGGCGGTTGATTGTACCCTGGTGAATTCAAAAATTAACCATTCCCTTTATGCTGCTTTGCGGGTCAAGGATGCCATTGTTGATCAGTTTCGTTCCCGTAGTGGAGAACGTCCTTCCATTGCACTTGAATCGCCCGATCTTCGGCTGAATTTACATATTTATAAGGATCAGGCGACCATCAGTATTGATCTCTCTGGAGATAGCTTGCATCGGCGTGGCTATCGAATTGATGGGGTGCACGCGCCGCTGAAAGAAAATTTAGCTGCGGCGATTCTGATCCGAGCAGGCTGGGCGGATATCTGTGCCGCAGGTGGCGCTTTAGCTGATCCTCTGTGTGGTTCGGGGACCCTCCCGCTGGAGGCTGGTTTGATAGCGGCTGATATCGCACCGGGATTGTTGCGAAGCTACTTTGGCTTCTCTGGCTGGAAGCAGCATGATGTCAATCTCTGGAATAGTCTGCTTGAGGTTGCCCGGCAGCGGCAGGTGATTGGACTGGCGAAGAAAATCGCACCGATTGTCGGTTTTGACAACGATAGCCGAGCGATCAAGGCAGCCTGGCAGCATGCTGTAAATGCCGGTCTGGATAAGTTGATCCATTTTGAGCGACGAACACTGCGGGAGTTTACTGCTCCAGTTGGAGCGACTCATGGTTTGCTGGTGGCAAATCCTCCTTACGGTGAACGCCTCGGCGTCGCCAGTGAACTAGCCACATTTTATAATCTGCTCGGCGAAAAGATGGCAAGCCAGTGTTCAGGTTGGAAAGCGGCAGTCATAACTTCAAGTCCACAGCTGGGTCGTAGCATCGGTTTACGGGCTGGGAAAATCAATGTTCTGTACAACGGTGCGTTGAAGTGCCAGTTGTTGCAGTTTGAGCTGAGTGATAGCAACCACTGGCAATCCCTCGAAGATGGAGCCGGAAAAGCAGTCAAGAAAAACCTCTCTCCCGGCGCAGAAATGTTCGCCAACCGATTGCGCAAAAACCTTAAGAAACTGAAAAAATGGGCAGTTCGTGAGGGAATCGATTGTTATCGCCTTTACGATGCCGATTTGCCTGAATATGCGGTTGCAGTTGATCTTTACGGCGATGAAGTGCATCTACAGGAGTATCGGGCACCGAAAGAAATCGATGAAAATAAAGCTGCTGAGCGCTTGCGAGAGGTGCAGGATGCTCTGCCACAAGTGATGGATATTTCCCCCGATAAGATCCACTTGAAGGTTCGTCAGCAGCAGAAGGGGAGCGGACAATATGAAAAGCAAGCACGCCGTGGGGTTCTTAAGGAGGTGCAAGAGGGTAACTGCAAATTTTTGGTTAATTTGACCGACTATCTTGATACCGGTCTCTTTCTTGATCATCGTTCCACCCGGCAATTGATCCAGAAACTGGCTTCCGGAACTCGTTTCCTCAATCTGTTCGCCTATACCGGTGCTGCAACCGTACATGCCCTGATGGGTGGCGCCATTTCGACGACAACTGTCGATTTGTCAAAGACTTACTTGGCATGGGCAGAGAAAAATATTGCTCTGAATCATTTTGATCCGCAGGATGAGGAGTTGCTACAGGCCGATTGCTTGACTTGGCTCGATACTGCAACCGGACAATATGATCTGATTTTTCTCGATCCCCCGACTTTTTCCAATTCCAAGGGGATGGCCGCGACCTTTGACGTGCAACGTGACTATGTTGATCTGTTGAGAAAAACGGTTCGCTTGCTGGCCCCTGGAGGGACTTTGATTTTCTCCAATAACCTGCGAAAATTCCAGATGGATAGTTCAGCACTTGCCGAATTGGAGATTGAAGAGATTACGGTCAAAACGATCCCTGTAGATTTTGAACGTAATGCGCGTATTCACCATTGTTGGCTGATCAGGAGGTCTGAGGGTGTTTCAGCTTGATCCACGGTTACAGGCTGATACCATCACTCTAGGTGATTTTCCTTTGTGTCGTCTGTTGTTGATGGACGATTCGACTTATCCCTGGTTTGTCCTCGTTCCACGGCGGGTGGCGGCCACAGAGATCTACCAACTTGAAGAAGCGGATCAGCAACAGCTCTGGCAGGAATCGGCAATTGTTGCGCGTTGGATGTCAGCGGCCTTTAAATTTGATAAACTGAACCTCGGCGCATTAGGTAATGTTGTCAGTCAACTCCATCTGCATCATATCGGCCGGCGGGTTGGTGACCCGGCCTGGCCCGGACCGGTGTGGGGCTATCGACCTGCTGTTTCTTATCCCATGGAAGAGCTTGAAAAACTGCAGCAGGCGGTTCGAGCCGAGTTTGTTAATCTGTTGACCATGGTTAACGAGTCGTAGGCTGAAACAGCAACGCCCGACTGCAGAAGCCGGGCGTTGTGTTGTTATTGTCGGGTCAGAGAGCGATATCTGATCCGGTGTGGTTGGTCAGCATCTTTGCCGAGGCGCCGTTTGCGATCGGTTTCATATTCCGAATAGTTTCCCTCAAACCAGACGACCTGCGAGTCCCCTTCAAAAGCCAGAATGTGGGTGGCGATCCGATCCAGAAACCAGCGGTCGTGACTGATGACCACCGCACACCCACCGAAGTTTTCCAGCCCTTCTTCCAGCGCCCGGAGGGTGTTGATGTCGAGGTCGTTGGTCGGCTCATCGAGCAGTAACACGTTGGCTTCTTCGCGCATCATCTTGGCGAGATGTACCCGGTTCCGTTCGCCACCGGAGAGCACGCCAACTTTTTTCTGCTGATCGCTGCCGGAGAAGTTAAAGCGAGCGACATAGGCACGGGAATTGACCGTTTGTCCGCCAAGTTGGAACATATCATGGCCGCCGGTGACCTCTTCAAAAATGGTTTTATCAGCGTTCAGGGTACGATTTTGATCGACATAGCCGAGTTTAACCGTATCGCCGACCTTGAAACTTCCCGAATCAGCTGATTCCTGACCGGTGATCATTTTGAACAGGGTCGATTTTCCCGCGCCGTTAGGGCCGATGATGCCGACGATCCCACCCGGGGGGAGGTTGAAGCTGAGATTGTCGATCAACAAGCGCTCGCCGAAGGCCTTGCTGACTTCTTTGGTTTCGACGACTATGCCACCAAGCCGAGGTCCGGGCGGAATGTACAGTTCGAGGGTCTGCTCTTTCTGCAACCCCTCGTTGCCGAGCAGCTTCTCGTAAGAACTGATCCGTGCCTGGGATTTAGCGTGCCGCCCTTTGGGAGACATGCGGATCCATTCCAGCTCGCGTTGCAGGGTCTGCTGGCGTTTACTCTCGGTTTTTTCCTGTTTGCGTAGCCGCTCTTGCTTCTGCTCCAGCCAACTGGAGTAGTTGCCTTTCCAGGGGATCCCGTCGCCGCGATCCAGTTCGAGAATCCAACCCGCCACGTTGTCCAGAAAGTAACGATCGTGAGTGACTGCGATGACGGTGCCCTGATAGCGCTGCAGATGCTGCTCCAGCCAGGCGACAGTTTCCGCGTCGAGATGGTTGGTTGGCTCATCCAGCAGCAGGATGTCGGGTTTGCTCAGCAACAGGCGGCAGAGGGCGACGCGGCGTTTTTCGCCGCCGGAAAGTACTTTGATCTGAGTGTCGGGAGCCGGGCAACGCAACGCCTCTTCAGCCAGTTCCAGCCGTGAGTCGAGGTTCCAGGCATCGGCTGCGTCGAGCGCATCTTGTACCTTGGCCTGACGATCGAGCAGTTTGTCCATGTCGCAATCGGGATCAGCGAAGGCGTTGTTGATCTCTTCGAACTCGGCGAGAAGATCGACCACTTCCTGAACCCCTTCTTTGACTACTTCGCGGACGGTTTTGTTGTCGTCCAGTTGCGGTTCCTGCTCCAGGTAGCCGACACTGTAGCCATCTGAGAGCACGGCTTCGCCGTTAAACTCTTTATCGACGCCAGCCATAATCCGCAACAGGGTCGATTTCCCCGAACCATTGAGACCGAGAACTCCGATTTTGGCGCCGTAATAGTAAGAAAGGGAGATATCTTTGATGACCGGTTGCTTGTTATAGCTTTTACTGACCCGCATCATCGAATAGATGATTTTTTTTGTATCTTCACTCATGATGGTTCCTTTTTTAATAAACTCTGGCGACAAAATTAAATTTTGTCACCAGCAATAAGTTAGAAGTTTTAGGAGAATTGCGATTGTATAGCATTAGGGTCACGATTGCCGCAAGAGCTTCTCTGGATTGATTTTTGTATCCAGAATTTTCACTGCTCTACGCTTTTTTGCGGGGGAGGTTGTTTATCTGGCTGTATAGTTGCTGGGCTCGCTGCTTTTATCTAATTCGCTGAGAACTTGAAGGAAGCTGTAAGTTAATTGGGGGTGGAGTTTGTTCCCGGCAAGGTCAAGCATGATTGAGATGATTTGATCTATATCTAGCGATTCTTCATAAGCTCTGTGGGTTCGCATAGCATCGTATGTATCTGAAATTGCAGTCATGTGGGAACAGATATGTTGTTGCCAAGGGTGAGCTGTTTTTGGGTAGCCGGTATTGTCGTAGCGCATATGGTGTTCAAATGCGGTAACAACGGCCAATCGCGGAACTCCTGGCGAGTTGAGCAGGTATTCGGCGCCTAAACGCGGATGCTGCTGCATAATCTGCCATTCTTCTGCATCCAGTTGACCCGATTTGCTCAGAATATCAGGTGAGATAAACATCTTTCCCACATCGTGCAGCATGGCAGCAATACCAATATCGTTGAGCAGTTGTCCTTCAATCCCAAGGACTTTTGCTTGAGCCAAGTTGAGCATGCAGATATTGGTTGAATGGGTGTAGGTGTATTCATCCATTGAGCGTAGTGGCGCGATCGCCATAAAGGCATCACTTTGGCTGTTGAATGCACTGACAAAGCCGTTGACAATTTCGTTGATTCCTGCCATTTCCAGTTTTTGTTTGTTACGCACGGTCTGGTAGATATCCATAAAACGATCAGCTTCATAATCGGCAATCTCTGCCAAATTCAGCTCGGCAAGCGGTTGAGAATTGGAATTTTTGTAGCGGACTTCGATCTGAGCAAAATGGATGTTTTCGCTGCTTTTGATGTCAATCTGTTTATCCGGGGATTTGCTGAGAAGATTAATGAAACCGAGTAACTCTTCTGCATAGACTCCCGGTTCAATCTGTAAATGACTGATGCCATTTCTAGTCAGGGCTTCAAGAAGCCGGTCAACCGCCAGATTTTTAGCGACTGGTTTGTTGGTGAAAATCAGTTGCTCATCAATGACTTTTAGCGTGATATTGCTATGGATGTTGAATAGCTGGTGAAGTTCATTCAGTGCTTGTTTGCTCAGGCGCAGAACCTGACGATGTTCAGGGTGGTAGAGGGCCGCATTCGCAGCAGCAGTTGTCATTAATCTGATCAGTTTCTGGAGGTGGTCGTCTTGAGCACTGATCATTTGTCCCTCCTTGAGAATTCTTGTCGTTGTTTTATTGCCAGTTTAGCCAGTTGTTTGTGTTTGCCATTAGCAAGTTCATTCAGTAATTTGTCTGCTGAGGTGCCAGGAAATAGCGCCAGGTTCTGGAGAATTTCTGTCTGCAGTTGTTTTATCCGGCGCGAGACCAGTATACCTTGTTTTTGTAGTATCCGCCGCAATAACGGTAGACTGTCTTTGTTGCCAATCCGGGTCAGTGTCCGGACAATCTGTTTTTTTAATTCCAGCTCTGTCTCACTATCTGGAAGACTGATAAGGCTTTTATGTAAAATGGAGAGAACGCTTGGATCCCGACTGAGATCAGCTATCTGGATGGCTGAAAGACGGGCTTCGAGGTCTTCACTTTGTAACTCTTTCAACAGTTGTCGATTCGCCGTAGCTGGATTACAGGAAAACAGGTTCCGCATCACTTCAAGGCGCACCTTCGGGTGAGGGTGTCCGACAAGTTGATGGATCACTTTTATGCTGTGAGGATCCAAATCTTTTCCCAGAATAATCAAAAGGTTACGCACCAGATACCAACGTTCATCATTGAGGGACCTTACAATGATGCGTTGCGCGTCTCCACCGATCTCTTCCAGAATCTGCATCCAAAGTTGTCGCTCAGACCATTTTGGCGCCAATCCCAAATATTCGATAACCAGTTCACTATAGGGCTCTCCGACAGCGACGACATAATCAGCTATTTCCAGATGCTTTTCCTCTCCCCAAAGGTCGATACCATCCAGAACCTCCGACATAAAAATGGGTTGGGCGTGATTGGAAAGCACTTTTTCATTAAAGATGCTGGCGGAGGAATTCCCACTGTACAAATATTTAGACCAGTTGTTGTGAATTTCACGCAAGCTGGTAAAATTTCCCGTGTCAAGGAAATATCGGGAAAGATCCAGCAGGTTTTGCTGAATTGATTCTTCCTGCTCAGCATCAAATTGCGTGTGCAGCATTTCAAAAATGATTGCGGCACAATTTTGTTCGACAGGTTGGTTTTCGATTTGGGCTTTTAACTTTTGTTTTTCGTCATCAGGGATGCTCCCGATAGCATTGTTACTGAGGATATTGTGCAGTGCCGCCTGGTAGTTATCGGGCATATACAAATCTTGCCGTTCCTCACTGAACAGAACATCGAGTCGGGCACGAACCATATCTTCTGAAAGAGGTGCCGTTTTTGTTTTAATATTGTGATGAAATGTCTGGGTTTGGGAATTTGCCAAGTTGTTGATCAGGCCAAACAGTCGTGAAGATAGATTCAAATCCTGTCTATTTTTTCCGGCAACCGCGTTCTGGAGAAGGTGCGTTGGGATTTTTTGCAGGATATCTGGCGCGGCATCCTGATGTCGGTCGAGCGTATGGAAGGCGCTATTGAGAAATTCCAGTTGAGCATCAGGAGACAACTGCTCCAGCAGGGAGGCAAGTTTTTTCTCGTTATCCGTTTGTGCTTGTGAGTCCCTCTGCGGTTTAATACTATTTTCAATGAACAAACCTACGGAGTGGGATGATTGTTCGCGTTCGGTCTGGTTTCCAATAAGTTTTTGGTTGAAAATGGCTGCAACAACACTCAGATCAAAGGCCGATTCTAAATTTCCAAAATCGAGGTTGCCATTATGCAGTCCATGAAGAAAGTTTTTCCACAACTGGCCTTCTTCCGTTGGTTCCTTTTCAGGGGAATCATGATTCGCCTGGAAAGCATCATAGTCGATCAGAACCACTGAAATATGTTCAATCTGCTGTTGTTCAAATAATTTATCAAAACCGCCAAATGATTCTATAGTGTTTCGGTCTGAACGGAGTAACTGGTTAAAACGGATCAGCTCCGGGCCTTTCAACCCACTCCGAAAACTGATCGACGCAACTCCAAGGGTGTAGAAAAATTTAGCAAATTGCTGATGGTTTGAATCATCTTTGTCAAGCCAGAGCTGTTCAAAATAGAGGGCGTCAGGAGAGATACCTAATGTGATGACTGGGTCGGAGTGAAACAGGTCATTTAGAATATCCAGAGTACTATTGACACTGGTCGCAATTTGCGGATGCTCCGGTGGGTAAAGTGACAACTTACCCCGGGATACATTCAAATGATGCAAAAACGCCGTAAGTAGTGGCTTATCCAGATCCACAGTTGGATTATCTGTTGCCTTCTGGTTCACGTATCACCCGCGAGTTGTCTAGAGACTTAAAACACTTGCTGAGTATAACAGATTTTGATTATTTTTTGGTTACTGAGAACAGATGGGGTTTGGAGCTCCATATTGCATTTGTTCAGTTTTGGTGCTAGATTCCGCAACGTGAAAAAAATAATATTACAGCGAATATCTGTGTATGAGCTCCAGCAAACATTTTGATGTTGCTGATGCGGCTCTGGCCGCTCAATTGTTCGGTCGGCAGAATAAGCATCTCAAACTGATAGAGAAAAAACTTGGCATCCGCCTTGGTAGCCAGGGAACTGTGATTCACTTGTCTGGTGAACCAGCCCAGGTTCATGTTGGCTATCGTCTGCTGGAAGAGCTTTGCCTCTTGTTGCAGGAAAATATGCCGCTTTATCCCGCCGATATTGATTATGCGATCCGGATTCTTTCTTCTGATTCAACCACTTCCCTGAGAGATATCTTTGGTGATACGGTTTTTATCTCGGCTCGCAACAAGTTGATTTCCCCCAAAAGCCTGGCACAAAAATGTTATATCGATAATATCCGGGAAAATCATGTCGTTTTCGGTATCGGCCCTGCGGGAACCGGGAAAACTTACCTGGCTATGGCTATGGGGGTTGCGGCTTTAATGCGCAAGGAAGTCAGTCGGATCATGTTGGTGCGTCCGGCGGTTGAGGCCGGTGAAAAGCTCGGCTTTCTCCCTGGGGACTTAGCAGAAAAGGTGAACCCGTATCTGCGCCCGCTCTATGATGCTCTATACGATATGCTCGATCTGGAAAAAGTTCAGACGCTGCTGGAAACGGGTATTGTCGAGGTGGCGCCACTGGCTTTTATGCGTGGCCGGACTTTGAATGATGCTTTTGTCATTTTGGACGAAGCACAAAATACCACTGCTGAACAGATGAAGATGTTTTTAACTCGCTTAGGGTTTGGCAGCCGGGCGGTGATTACCGGCGATGTGACCCAGATCGACCTGCCGCGTGATAGGCAATCCGGTCTGCTGCATGCGATAGAAGTGTTGAATAGTGTTTCTGGAATTGCATTTACCCATTTCAGCGACGTAGATGTTGTGCGCCACCCCATCGTACAGGCAATTGTGCGGGCTTATCAGCAGGCTGATCGGAAGAATACTGATCTAGATCGTTCCACCAGATAAGTTTGGCGCAATAGAGGACGTATGCTTAAAGAAGAAAATAATAAATTATTGCGGGGTCGCACCGCTATTTTTAGTGCTGGAGTCCAGGGCTTGCGCCATCGGCGACAACCTCGATTGGGAGGGTGGTTGCTGTTGCTGGTTGCCGCTATATTGACTCTGATTATTGTGCCAAAGGGGGGGCTGATCCCTGATTATTATGCTCCTGGAGATATTGCTACCCGGGATATTAAATCACCACGCGATCTGCTGGTAGAAGATATTCTCCTCACTCAGGCAAAGCGTGATGAGGCGACCAATAATACCCCTATGATTTACGATCTGGACACAACGACTGGAGCTCAGGCCGTTGAAAGGATCCGTCAGGGGCTTGGATTGTTGTTGCAGCGGAAAGATGATGTTGAGAGCTTGAACCCGGAGGATTTTTTACGGCAACTAGAGGCTGATTTCGGAGTTCCACTAACGGTTGAAGAGTTTAACCCGCTACTTAACTTGGCACTTGATCAAAATATTGCTGTTCTGACTGGGAATTTGCTGACGCCAATCTTTGATCGACCGATTGTTGCTAATTTGCAAGCATTTGAAGCGGATCGCGCTCGGGGTATTTTAGCGATTGAGCGAAGCGGAGGGGATGAAATTGAGCCGGGATTATTTGAGCGAACAATTGGCTTGAATGAGGCTTTACTGCAGGCGAAAAGTGAGCTAGCACTGATCCCTGAAATTACATCGATTCAGCAACAGACTTTATTGAAGCTGGTACAGCAGCAATTGCGCCCCAGCTTAATATTCAATCAGCAGAAAACTGAACAGCGGCAACTGGACGCGCGAGAGCAGATTGCGCCGGTGTTATTCCAGGTGAAAAAAGGAGAAATGGTCGTTCGAGAAGGGGAGCGGGTGACCGCCGATCAGATTCTTAAGCTGCAGGCAATTCGGAAATCGGGTCTCGATAATAGTGGTTTGCAGACGGCGGCGGGAGTGTTGATCTGTTCACTGTTGTTGCTCTATGTTGGTTTTTATTTCAGTCAAAAAAATATCAGTAAATTTCGACCCGATTCCCGAGATTTATTGTTCCTCTCCAGCGTATTTCTTGCCATGTTTTTAATGCTTAAGGTATCCATTTTTATTGCAGCTGGTATGGGAAATACCTTTGCCTACGTTGATTCCTCGGTCTACTTCTACGCGATTCCCTTTGCTCTTGGCGCTATGTTGGTACGAATTGTTCTCAATTCCGAAACGGCATTTTTGTTTGCAGTCTGTTGTTCGGTTCTGGCCGGAATATTGTTTGGCAACAGTTTGCTGATGACTATTTATGTCCTCATTGGCAGTCTTGTCGGTGCACATGGTGTTCGTCATTGTCAGCAACGGACGACTCTTTATCGTGCCGGGTTGTGGATTGGATTGACCAACATGGCTTTGCTCATCGGGATTCATTTTTTGACCGGTCGCAATTTTGAACTGCAGCTTCTCTGGAAACTTGGCTTTGGTTTCTTTGGCGGGTTGATCAGTGCAGTTTTTGTTAATGGTACGGTACCACTGGTGGAATCATTTTTTAAGTATACTACCGATATTAAATTACTGGAATTAGCCAATATGAATGCGCCGATTTTACGGCAATTAATGATTGAGGCGCCTGGAACATATCACCATTCTATCCTGGTCGGAAATCTGGCTGAAGCGGCCGCTGAGGCTATCAATGCCAATCCATTATTGACCCGGGTGGCTGCCTATTATCACGATATCGGTAAAATCAAAAAGCCCCTCTATTTTATTGAAAATTCAGGAGGGCAGCGTAATAAGCATGATACCTTAGCCCCATCAATGAGCGCTCTGATCCTCACTTCTCATGTTAAGGATGGGGTTGATCTGGCTCGTGAGCACAAGCTTGGATCGGAATTGATTGATATTATCCAACAGCATCACGGCACAACGCTGATCAAATTTTTCTATGATCGGGCAAAAAATCAGGCAGATCCTGGAGTGCAACAGGTCGATGAACGCGATTACCGTTATCATGGCCCCAAACCTCAGACCCGTGAAGCCGCCCTGATTATGCTGGCAGATGCTGTTGAAGCGGCCAGTCGGACGCTGACCGATCCAACTCCGGCGCGGGTTCAGGGGATGGTGCAGAAACTGATCAAAAACATTTTTATTGACGGGCAGTTGAATGAATGTGATTTGACCCTGAAGGATTTGAATTTCATTGCCAAGAGCTTCAATCGTATTTTATCCGGATCATTCCACCATCGGGTTGATTATCCGGAACCAGTGCATATTGTACGGGAAAAGATTGATAACGACGAAAAGGCTTCAGTCAAAGAAAAGGCAAAAATCAAAAGTGCGAATCCAGATAGAAAATTGCCAGCGCCGACACAAGATCCTGAAGCGGCCACTGCGGAAGATAGCCCAGAGGATCTTAAGCGTCTCGGGATATTCTGAGGCGGAACTGTCGATCCTTATTCTCGATAATGCCGGAATTCAGGACATTAATCGTGAATACCTGCAACGTGACCGCCCGACAAATGTTATTTCCTTTGCCATGCAGGAAGGTGAAGGGGCTGGCTTGTCGCCCCTGGTGCTGGGCGATGTGGTCATTTCGGCAGAGCGAGCGGCCACAGATGCTGCTGAGGCCAACGTTCCATTCGAACACGAACTTTGGTTTCTTTTGATTCATGGTGTTTTGCACTTACTCGGTTATGATCACGAACGTGGAACTAAGCAAGAAGCTGAACAGATGGAAGCTAGAGAGTCTGAGATATTTGACCTTCTGGTTCGAGAATTTCCATTATAACGATTGTTAATTGTAAAGGAGAACAAAAAAGCAGTGGACAATGATCATTCACGGGAATCTGATGGTTGGCTGCAGCGACTGGCACGCAGGTTGAGCCATCGGCCTCAGGCAAATAGTGAAGAAGAACTACAGGAATTGATTGATGCCTCTGAACAACAGGGGATTATAGACGAAGGTGAGGGGGATATGCTCCAGTCTATTCTGGAGTTGGATGAAACTATTCTGCGTGAAATTATGGTGCCGCGGACAGATATGGTGTGTGTTGATGCTGAAGCTCCGTTCGGCAATGTTCTCAAGGCTATCCTCAGCTCAGGCCATACTCGTATCCCTATCTACAGAAACAATATTGATAATATTATCGGTCTGGTCTATGCCAAAGACCTGCTCCGCTATTGGGGGCGTCCCATTGATGCTATTGCCCTTGATGAAATTATGCGCCCTCCTTTTCTGGTTCCAGAGTCAAAACAAGTTAGCGTTTTATTGAAAGAATTTCAGAAGACTTATGTTCACATTGCCATCGTTATTGATGAATATGGCGGAACCTCAGGTTTGGTCACAATGGAGGATCTGATCGAGGAAATAGTCGGGGACATCCAGGATGAGTATGATCGTGAAGATGAATGGTTGCTGGAACAGCCAGATGGAACTTTACTGCTGGATGGTCGCCTGAGTATAGAAGAGTTTGAAGAGCATTTCGATGTTGAAGTCGCTCGGGAAAAATTTGATACTATCGGAGGTTATGTTGTTGAGCATTATGGCAGGGTTCCCGCTGTTGGTGAACAAGTCCGGATTGGGAATTTTGATATGCTGATTGAGCGGGGTGATCAGCGTGCGATTCGCCAGATTCGGGTTATACCGCTTGCGGGGGCGAATGCACCAAATGGTGAGCATTAATGCGTCTGGCAAAACCTGATCGAACCCTAGTAACCGCTGCCGTTTCTGGATTGTTGCTGGCGGGAGCATTTCCCCGTCCCGATCTATTCCCACTTGCCTGGGTTGCATTGGTTCCTCTGCTTTTGGTTATGCATCACCGTCCTTTCGCGGCTGGATTTACTGCTGGGACAGTTTTTTTTGCCACTGTTTTGTATTGGCTGAATTTTGTTATGACCACTTACGGTGGTCTGCAGCCGGTTTTTTCTCTTCTTGCTTACCTGTTTTTGATTACCTATCTGGCAGTATATTTTGGTCTGGCAACTTGGGTCGCTTGCCGGCTTGAAGCTGCTCTGAACCTCCCCTTTCTGCTTACTTTGCCTCCTCTCTGGGTGGCTCTGGAATATCTTCGTGGCTGGCTTTTCACCGGTTTTCCCTGGGCTATTCTTGGCTATTCGCAACATAATTTTTTTCTGGCGATTCAGAGCTCTGATGTCACCGGGGTTTATGGTGTCAGTTTGATGCTTGTCGCAGTGAATTGCGCCATTGCCGGAGTTGTTGCCGCGCCAAAGAGCCGTCAGTCATGGTTGGGAGTGTCTTTAACCATCGTGATCTCGATCAGTCATTTTGGTTATGGTGTCTGGAGGGAGGCACAGCCTCTTGAACAGCGCACGGAACACTTGCAGGTTGCCCTGATTCAAGGGAACATTGATCAGACGCAGAAATGGGCTCCCGATAAACGGCAAGCCAGTATTGACCGCTATCAAGAATTGTCGGTTCAGGCGCTGGAAGATCAACCCGATTTAGTTGTTTGGCCTGAGGCAGCAACACCATTTTTTCTGCAGGATCATTCAGCGCTTACGTTGCAGGTCAAACAATTGCCTATGCAGTTAAATGCCTTCTTATTGGTCGGCAGCCCGGCCTATCAACAATCCTCTTCTGGTGAGTATAAATATTACAACAGCGCTTATCTTCTGTCTCCGACGGGGGAGGAGTTAGGCCGTTCTGATAAAAAACATCTGGTGCCTTTTGGCGAGTATGTGCCATTGGGGAGGCTGTTGTCGTTTATCGATAAGTTGGTTGTCGGAGTGGGCGATTTCTCGCCGGGGCAGGTGCGACCTTTGCCGTTGAATGGTCATCATCTTGGCGTGTTGATTTGTTATGAAGCTATATTCCCGCAGCTGGCGCGGGAATATGTACGACAGGGAAGCGATTTGCTGATTAATTTGACTAATGACGCCTGGTTTGGAAACTCATCAGCTCCTTATCAGCATCTGGCAATGACCCGATTTCGGGCGATTGAAAACCGTATCTGGATAGCTCGGGCAGCTAACACTGGAATTTCTGCACTGATTTCTCCCGCTGGAAATATTACTTTAGCAGGGCCTATTTTTGAGCCGCTGCAATTGAGTGGATTGGTAGGGTTGGGATCTGAGGTAACTTTCTATACCCGATTTGGTGATATTTTCGCTTATATCTGTCTGATCGTGAGTGGATTTTTCTTGGTTATCCTGGTTTTAAAACGCAACTCCTCCTGAATATTTTTTCTTTATTTCTCGTCTGGCCTGAATTAAGCCGTCATCGCGTTATACTTTCTTTGTACTGGTGTCTGTAGAAAAGTCTCATTCAGGGGCTTTCCTATGCCATAGGTCGGAAAGATGTTTTTCGTCTTTCTTGTAAACTATTTTTCAACGAGCTGATAAATGTTGTTCAGCCGGGAGTTTAACGTGGGTGGTAGTTTAGAAAAACTGGTAAAGCGGATTTTTACCCGGTTATTTTTGATTTTTCTCCTGCTGGGGTTTCCGTTTGTGGTTGTTGCGGCCGATTTTCCGCAAATGGAAATTGTCTGGGGTAGCATAATCATGGGAGTGTTCGGCGGTTTAGCGCTGTTTCTGTTAGGCATGGAACAGATGACCGATGCTTTGAAAGCTGCTGCTGGAACAAACCTGAAAATGGTTCTTGAGCGGCTCACTGCAAATCGCTTCAGTGGTGCAATTGTCGGGGCATTGGTGACTGCGGTTATTCAGTCATCCTCTGTGACGACCGTGCTTGTGGTCGGTTTTGTCAGTGCGGGATTGATGACTCTGAGCCAGTCGATTGGTGTCATCATGGGCGCCAATATCGGCACGACAATAACTGCACAAATTGTTGCTTTTAAAATTACCAGTTTTGCTCTGGCGTTTATTGCTGTTGGTTTTGCCACGCTGTTTCTCGGACGTCAAGAGAAGGTGAGGCAGTATGGTAAAATTGTTCTTGGTCTGGGGATGGTATTTTTTGGAATGAGCATCATGAGTGATGCTATGTCTCCACTGCAGAGTTACCCGCCGTTTTTTGAGCTGATGGTGCGCATGGAAAACCCCATGATTGGTATCTTTGTCGGTGGGTTGTTTACCGCATTGGTTCAATCTTCATCAGCTACAACTGGAATTGTCATCGTTCTGGCAAGCCAGGGATTCGTAACTCTTCCTGCTGGAATCGCCCTGGCACTGGGGGCAAACGTTGGGACCTGCGTAACGGCCATGCTAGCTTCTATTGGGAAGCCCCGTGCTGCCGTACGTGCAGCAGTTGTGCATGTTATTTTCAACCTTGTCGGGGTTCTGGTCTGGGTTGGATTTATTGACCAACTTGCCAGCTTGGCGGTCGCCTGCTCACCGGCTTATTCAGAGATCAGTGGAATGGCTCGTCTTGCTGCGGAAGCCCCCCGGCAGATAGCCAATGCTAATACTCTGTTTAATATAGCTAATACCTTAATCTTTATCGGGTTTACTCCATTTTTTGGGAAGTTGGTGACACGGTTGTTGCCCGAAAAGCCACGTCGTCTGGATCAGCCTATCATCACTCCAAAATATCTGGATGACCATCTTCTTGATACGCCGTCAGCTGCTTTAAATGTGGTGCGTATGGAAATCGGACATCTTGGCAGCCAAGTTCTGCTGATGATGTCTATGGCAAGAAGCGCAGTTGAAAGGCAAAGTGCGGAGGCTTTTCGGGAAATTGAAAAAGCAGATGATGCTGCAGATATTCTGCATGAAGCAGTTATTGAATATCTTAATCGGATTGGGAAGCGGCAGCTGACTGAGGAACAGTCACAGGAATATTATGGTTTGACTCAATCTGCGGATACCCTAGAAAGTATTGGTGATATTCTGGAGACTGATCTGTCTGGATTGGGGGTTAAAATGATTCAGAATAAGTTACAACCAAGCCAAACGATGAAGGCCATTTTGGAGACACTTCACGGACATGTCTATCTTGCTCTGGAGTCAGCGGTAAAAGCAGTTGTAGATAAGGATCAACTTGCTGCCCAAGATGTTCTTGCATTGCGTAAATCGGTCAATGAAGCTGTAGAAACTGCTTTTCGACGAGAGGTGAAAAGTTTGGCACAAAGTGATCTGAAGCGATTGGAAACCCTGCATATAGAGTTTGAGATGACAGATAAGTTAAAGCAGATCTATTCACTGAGCAAACGGATTGCCCGCTTGTTTGTTCCCCGAGAAGTCTGATTTGGACGGTACTGTCTAAAGTGGGATTTGTCCGTTGACATCCAGAAATAATCACGTAAGTATCTAAATATTCATCCTGATCAATTTGTGAAAGGCTTTAGTTATGGAGAAGGTTACGGCGATTATTCCCGCTCGTTACGGATCGACTCGTTTTCCTGGTAAACCTCTAGCGTTGATCAACGGTTTGCCGATGATTCAACATGTCTGCCAGCGTGTTGCCGAAGCAAAAATGGTCGATCGAGTTATTGTTGCAACCGATGATTCGCGCATTGTAACCGCGGTTGAAGCTTTTGGTGGCGAGGTGGTGTTGACCAGGGCTGATCATCCGACTGGTACGGATCGTTTGGCTGAAGTTGCCGCTCATATTGATGCTGAGTTGATTGTCAATGTCCAGGGGGATGAGCCACTTATCGACCCGAGGATGGTTGATCAGGCGATAGCTCCGTTGGTAGAAAATCGACAAATTCAGATGGGAACACTTGCCAGCAGGATCGATCAGCTTGAGGATTTTTACAATCCCAATGTCGTTAAAGTGGTTAAGAGTCAATCCGGCTTGGCACTCTACTTTTCACGTGCCCCGATCCCCTGGCCACGTGATATGAACCCTGACCAACTTGCTGAAGCCTTGCCGCAGTTGGTTTTTTTACGGCATATCGGCCTCTATGTCTATCGGAGGGAGCTTTTGCTGGATTATCCTTCCTGGCCGAAAACGCCACTGGAGACTATTGAAAATTTGGAACAATTGCGTGCTCTTGAACGAGGAGTCGAGCTGTATGTGGCGGAGACCGAGTTCAGCTGCCACGGGGTTGACACGCCGGCGGATCTTGGGCGTGTTTCCAGTCTTATGTCTGCAGAAAATCAATAATTAAAACGGGCCCTTATTCTCTTTTAAAAATATGGAAGGTTTTTTGCATGATCAGGGTTTCTTTCGCCTCTGTTTCTGTGTAGAATCGACCATTCATAGGTGCAGAAGTTTTTTATTGTTGTCAATGCTGTCGCAGAACAGCCATTTTTGATGAAGGACGGAATGAGTAGATGAAGACGAAGTTTCTCTTTGTAACCGGCGGTGTTGTTTCTTCTCTCGGGAAAGGATTGGCGGCCGCCTCTATTGGAGCGCTGATGGAGGCTCGCGGGCTGCAGGTTTCAATGCAGAAAATGGACCCCTATATCAATGTTGATCCCGGGACTATGAGCCCTTTCCAGCATGGCGAAGTTTTTGTCACTGATGATGGTGCGGAGACCGATCTCGATCTGGGTCATTATGAGCGCTTCACCTCGGCAAAATTATCGCGCAAATCAAATTTTACGACTGGGCAGGTTTACGATTCCGTGATTCGCAATGAACGGCGTGGTGATTATCTGGGTGGAACGGTTCAGGTCATTCCCCATATTACCAATGAGATTAAGCAGAAGATTCTTGACAACGCCAAGGGTGTTGATATTGCAATTGTGGAGGTTGGCGGTACTGTTGGAGATATTGAATCTTTACCATTTCTTGAGGCCATCCGTCAGTTTCGAGCTGATCGTGGGCGGGAAAATGTTCTTTATATCCATCTGACCCTGGTTCCCTATATTACAACTGCCGGCGAACTGAAAACCAAGCCGACTCAGCATAGCGTCAAGGATCTGCGTGAAATTGGTATCCAGCCTGATATTTTGCTCTGTCGCTGTGATCGTGAGATTCCGCGAGAGATGAAGGCTAAAATTGCTCTGTTCTGCAATGTGCCAGAGGATGCAGTTATCACGGCCCGTGATGTTGATACAATCTATGAAGTGCCTACCGCTTTTCATGCGCAAGGGTTGGATGAGCGGATTGTCGATTATTTGAATATTTGGACCAAATCTCCTGACTTGTCTTCCTGGGAGAGAACTGTCGAGCGAGTGAAACATCCGGCGAGTGAAACAACTATCGCTATCGTTGGGAAATATGTCGGCTTGACAGAGAGTTATAAATCATTAGCTGAGGCCTTGACCCACGGTGGAATTGCCAATAATTGTCGGGTCAATTTAACCTATGTCGATTCTGAGGCATTGGAGCGCCACGGTATAAACAATGCTTTTGACGATGTCGATGGCATTTTGGTTCCCGGTGGCTTTGGCGAGCGTGGGAGTGAAGGTAAAATTGCTGCCATTGGCCATGCTCGGGAAAATAAAATTCCTTTTTTCGGAATCTGTCTGGGGATGCAGATGGCGGTAGTCGAATTTTCAAGAAATGTTTGTAATATCCCGGATGCCCATTCCTCCGAATTTAAAGAGACGGCTGAAAACCCCGTGATTCATATTATGGAAGACCAGAAAAAAGTCAGGAAGAAGGGGGGCACCATGCGGTTAGGGGCTTATCCTTGTGACTTGCTTAAAGGGACTCTGGCTCGTAGAATCTACGGAACCGATCACCTTTCTGAGCGCCATCGACACCGCTTTGAGTTTAACAATGACTACCTCGACAAATTAAAGACTTGCGGGCTGATTTTTTCAGGAATGAACCCTGAATCGAATCTGATTGAAATTGCCGAACTAGCTGACCATCCCTGGTTTCTCGGTTGCCAATTTCACCCCGAATTCAAATCCCGGCCAATGGAACCACATCCGTTGTTCGAGTCTTTTGTTGGTGCCTGTCAAAAGCAACGCGAGGAGAAATAAGTGAGACAAGTCAGTGTTGGACCCGTCTCCTTTGGTGGGTCCAAACAATTAGTTCTGCTTGCCGGACCTTGTGCCATCGAAGATGAAAGCCTCACTTTGCGGATAGCTGAAGGGCTTAAGGAGATTACTCAGGCCCTTGGGTGTGAGTTGATATTCAAAGCCTCCTACGATAAAGCTAACCGAACCTCTGTCACTTCTTTTCGTGGCCTTGGGGTAGAGCGGGGCTTGCGGCTTCTGGAGCGGGTTAATAAAGAGTTGGAACTGCCAATTGTTTCCGATGTCCACGATGTCAGTCAGATTGCTGCGGCTGCAGATGTTCTGGACGTTCTGCAAATTCCTGCTTTTTTAAGTCGTCAGACCGATTTGCTGGTCGCTGCCGGTAAAACTGGAAAACCGATCAATCTGAAAAAAGGGCAATTTCTGGCTCCTTGGGACGTTGAACACGGGGTCAATAAAATAGCTTCAACCGGAAATGAAAAGATTCTGTTGACCGAGCGGGGTGTCTCTTTCGGTTACAATAATCTTGTTGTCGATATGCGTTCACTGGTGATTATGCGCGAGATGGGTTATCCCGTCGTTTTTGATGCGACCCATTCAGTGCAGTTGCCGGGTGGTGCCGGCGGGTCCTCTTCGGGACAGCGGCAGTATGTCGGCGCTTTGTCACGAGCGGCAGCAGCGACAGGTATTGATGGTCTGTTCTGGGAAGTTCACGAAGATCCCGACCGAGCACTCTGTGATGGTGCAAACTCTCTGCCGTTGGTGCAGGTCAAAGAGCTGCTACAGCAAATTTTGGAATTTGATGCGACTTTTAAACAGACCGAACCGGGAAGTGAAGACTGATGATAGCAACAGCAAAGAAGGTTTTGCAGATCGAAGCAGACGCAATTTTGGCATTGCAGTCTCGGATTGATGGTGCTTTTTCACAGGCAGTCAGAATTATTTTAGATTGTCAGGGGAAGGTTGTCGTTACTGGAATGGGAAAGTCTGGATTGATTTGCCAAAAAATTGCGGCAACCATGGCTTCAACTGGAACCCCGACTTTTTTTCTGCATCCCGCTGAAGGGATCCACGGCGACCTTGGGATGTTGTCAAAAGGGGATGTGGTGATCGCAGTTTCCTACTCAGGTGAAACTGAAGAGGTCAGTCGGATTCTGCCTGTAATTAAACGGATGGGGTTGCCGCTGATTGCGATTTCAGGAAATCCGCAAAGTACTTTGGGAATCGCTGGAGATGTTCATCTTGATATCAGTGTCGCTGAAGAGGCTTGTCCGCTAGGATTGGCCCCGACCGCAAGCACCACAGCCACTTTGGCTATGGGTGATGCCTTGGCGGTTGTTTTGCTTGATGAGCGTGGATTTAAGGCGGAAGATTTTGCACTTTTCCATCCGGGAGGAGCCCTTGGAAAGAGGCTGCTCTTACGAGTTGAAGATCTGATGCACGTTGGTGCTGAGGTCCCACTGGTCGCATCAGAAACCTTATTGCGTGAGGCTTTATTTGAAATTACCAGTAAGAAATTGGGCGTAACGGGTGTTATTGATACTCAGGGTGCTCTAGTCGGGGTTTTTACTGACGGTGATTTGCGCCGGATTATGGAATTGGGCCTGGAGAGTTTGCAGCAACCGATCCATCAAGTGATGTCGACTTCACCAAAGCGGATTCTACGCCGTAATCTGGCCGCGAAGGCACTGCAAATCATGGAAGCGCATTCGATTACATCGTTGTTTGTGTTTGCCGATGAGCAGGGGGCAATACCGGTTGGTATTGTCCATCTGCACGATCTGCTTAAGTCCGGGGTGGTTTGATGCAGGATAAACTGGCTAAAATAAAATTGCTGTTGCTTGATGTTGATGGTGTTCTAACCGATGGTCGGATTATCTATGATATTCAGGGGAATGAGTTAAAAGCGTTTGATGTTAAGGATGGCCATGGATTGAAGATGCTTCAACGTGCGGGAATTAAAGTTGGTATTATCACCGGCCGATCATCCAATGCCGTCAGTCGACGTGCTCGAGAGTTGGGAATTGAAATCCTTTACCAGGGGGCTTTGCACAAGCTGGAACCTTATCTTGAAATTCTTTCCGAACAGGGATTGATTGATGAGCAGGTTGCCTATATTGGTGATGATGTCGTTGATCTGCCAATTTTGCGCCGGGTAGGATTCAGTGCAACTGTTGCCGATGCTGTGCCGGATGTTTTTCCCTTCGTCGATTTTGTGACATCTCGTCATGGTGGTTGCGGTGCCGTCAGGGAGATTAGTGATCTGTTGTTGCGAGCTTCGGGCAAGTGGGATGAATTGACAAAAAAATATTTTGACCCTGAATTTGTAATGGAATAATGTTTAATTTTCGGCGCTTGCTGGCTCTTCTCATCCTGATTTCTATCGTCGCCTTGGCGACAGTTATTTATCGTCACCTGCAACAGCAGAGCCCGGAAGAAATCCTAAGAATGTTGCCAGAAAACATTGATCTGGCACTAGAGAATCTCCATTATACGCAGAATGAAGATGGGCAACGGCGTTGGACTCTTGATGCCGCTACGGCTGAATACCAACGTGACAGCAGCTTGGCAAAACTTGAAGAGATCAAGCTGCTGTTCTATCGAGCTGGGCAATTTGGCGACATTAATTTACAAGCCGACCATGGGCAGTTGGCGCAGGATACGCGTCAGGTTGATGTCTGGGGTCATGTCATATTGAAAACCGAGCGAGGTGAACAGCTTTTTACTGAGCGACTGCACTATGATGATCAGCTTCGTCAGTTGAGCACTGAAGATCCAATCCGATTTCTTTCTTCTGAATTGGAGTTGACGGGAATCGGATTGCAGATGGATATCGATCAGGGGCGTATGCTGGTGAAAGATAAGGTCTGGATGGTGTTGTATCCAAGTAAAATGGAGAAAAAATAAATGCTGGGCAGAGGGCTTCTGTTGATATTGCTTTCTATTTCATGTTGTTGTGTGTCGGCTGCCTTTGCAGCTGAAGCAACCCCTGAGCTGGATCGAAATCAACCCATTGAAATCACAGCACAACAACTGGAAGTATTGCAACAGCAGCGACAATCAATTTTTACTGGGAATGTTGTTGCCAAACAAGGTGAAATGACCCTTTATGCAGAAAAGCTGATTGTCGTTTTTCAAAAGAATCAAGATCAGGTTGAACGTCTGGACGCAATTGGCGGGGTCCGAGTGCTTCAGCTTGACCGGATTGCTACCGGAGAGAAAGCGGTTTTTCACCGAGAGGAAGAGGTATTGGTTTTAATTGGCAATGCGGAGGTTACGCAGGGAAAGAATAAAATTTCGGGGGAGGAAATTACCCTTTATATTAAAGAAAATAGAACTCTGGTTAAAAGCTCTGAAAAACAGCGGGTTAAGGCTGTTATTGTTCCTGAAAAAGAACAGGAAAAGCTATGAGTAGAGTTCTTCGAGCTATTGGGCTGCATAAATCTTATGCAAATCGCGAGGTTGTTTCTGGAGTCAATCTGGAAGTTCACTCGGGGCAGGTCATTGGTCTTCTTGGTCCAAATGGTGCGGGCAAAACAACCAGTTTTTATATGGTTGTCGGGTTGGCAAAGCCGGATCAGGGAAAAGTTTTTCTGGATGAATTGGATATCACAGACCTGCCGATGTATCGGCGGGCGCGTTCCGGGATCTCCTACTTACCTCAGGAAGCCTCAGTTTTTCGTAAGTTGACAGTGGCAGAAAATCTGTTGGCAATTATTGAAACTCTGAAGCTCACCAGTGGAGAGCAGCAACAGCGTCTGGAAGAGTTGCTGGATGATTTGAATATTGCCCACATCCGCGATTCAAAAGGTTATGCTCTCTCTGGGGGAGAACGCCGGCGGGTTGAGATTGCCAGATCACTTGTGCTCGAACCGGCTTTTTTGCTGTTGGATGAACCTTTTGCCGGAATTGATCCGATTGCAGTGATTGATATACAGAATATTATTTCCCAACTCAAAGAACGGGGAATTGGTATTTTGATTTCAGATCATAATGTTCGTGAAACACTCGGTGTTTGTGATCGGGCTTACATTTTGAATCAGGGCAAGTTGCTTGAATTTGGAACTCCTGAGGAAATTGCCGCAAGCCCTCTTGCGCGGGAAATTTATCTGGGAGAAAAATTCAGGCTATAATCTCGCACCTCGGTGGATTTCGGCCACCATGTTTTTTGAAATTGTGCATGTTTTTGCTAGGCAATGCCTACCCTTGGAATAAAAAACTATATGGCTATTGATCTTCGACTACAGGTTAAGCTCAGTCAACAACTGGTGATGACTCCTCAGCTTCAGCAGGCAATTAAATTATTGCAGCTGTCGCGGATGGAGCTGGTTGATGTTGTGACAGAAGAGCTGGCTGAGAACCCACTGCTTGAAGAGGGGGTCGAAACGAAAGAGGAGCATGATGAAGGAGCTGCCAACCTTGAGGGGGAGTCTGTTGATTTTGCAGAAGCTGCTCCTGAGCAGGAAGTTAAGGCTGACTCGGAGGGGATGACCGATATCGACTGGCAGACCTATCTTGAGGGCTACAGTCTCAACAGCAGTGATACTCGCAACAGTTATGAAGATCACGAAGATCGGCCTTCTTATGAGAGTTTGCTGACCCGACAGGAAACTCTGAATGATCACCTGATGTGGCAGCTCAGTCTCTCTCCCTTTGCCGATTCTGAGCGGCTTGCTGCTGCTGAAATTATCGGTAACCTGGATGATATTGGCTATCTGCATGCCAGTCTGGAAGAGATGGCGCTAACTTCAGGGCAGGACCTGCAAGTATTTGAGTCGGCCTTCAAACGAGTCCAACAATTTGATCCGGCAGGAGTCGCTTGTCGAAATCTTCAGGAATGTCTACTTCTACAACTGGAACGAATGGGAATGTCGGATTCCCTGCCTGCGACCATCTTGCGCGATTTTATCGCCGAACTGGAAGGCCGCAAGTACCCCGTCATTGCAAAAGCACTAAAAGTGTCTCTGGATGATGTGTTGCATGCTGCAAAAGTGATCTCTGGCCTGGATCCACGACCTGGAAGAGCATATAATGAAGAGGATGTTCACTATATTTCTCCCGATATTTTTGTCCATAAGGTTGGTGATGAATATGTTGTGACGCAGAACGATGATGGCTTGCCGAATTTGCGTATCAATTCGTTTTACCGTAATGCATTAACCGATTCAAAATCTGTTGATAAAAAAGCCGGGGAGTACATTCAGGATAAAATGCGCAGTGCAGTCTGGTTGATCAAGAGTATCCATCAGCGTCAGCGCACTATTTACAAAGTCACTAAAAGCATTGTTAAGTTTCAGCGGAATTTTTTCGACCATGGAATTGAGTACTTGAAACCTTTGGTCCTTCGTGATGTCGCTGACGATATTGAGATGCATGAATCGACGGTCAGTCGGGTGACAACGAACAAATATGTGCAAACTCCACAAGGACTGTTTGAGCTAAAATATTTTTTCAACAGCGGGATCAATACAGCTGATGGAGATGCAATCGCCTCGGAAAGTGTGAAGAGTCGCATCAAAGAGATCATAGCTGAAGAAAACCCCAAAAAGCCTTATTCTGATCAAAAGATTGTCGCTCTTTTGGAGCAACAGAATATTGATATCGCTCGTCGTACTGTGACTAAATACCGTGAAATGCTCGGTATTGGCTCATCAACTGAGCGGAAAAGGTTATTTTGATGGCGTTGCAAAAAAAGCCCGTCTTCCTGTGTTACAGCAGTTTTTCAAGATCTCGACATACCAATGCGTATGCCTTCACCCCGGAAAAACTACTATGCCTTGTAGGTTGAAAGTTTTTGCTTAGCCATTGTGTCTTTTTTAAGATCATCCATTTTGACTTTCCTGTGGCAAAGAGATGTCACGTGGATGATTCTGCGTTATAGTTAAACTAATCCAGACTCCATACCGGAGCCTGTTGAAGCAAGGAGGTTGCCCTATGCAAATTGCCGTTACCTTCCGTCACATGGAAAGCAGTGATGCCATTCGCAGCTATGTGGAAGATAAGCTGATTCGGGTTAAAAAATACATCGATGAGCCAATTGACGCCCAGGTGGTCTTATCAGTTCAGAAAAAAATAAACCATCGAGCTGAGGTTACTATGGTCGCTAAGGGGCTGACCATGAAAAGTACCGAAACCAAGGAAGATATGTATGCCGCTATCGATTTGATGGTTGATAAAATCGAACGGCAGCTGAAGCGTTATAAAGATAAATTAAAGAAACATAAGGGGGGCAGTGGGGTTCAGCGACTGTTGGAGAAGACAGTTTTTGCAGCATCAAGTGTTGATGATGGAGCTGACAGCCCTGAAATTATCCGCAGCCACTCATTCTTTGTTAAACCGATGTCGGTGGAAGAGGCGGTTATGCAGATGGATCTTTTGAATAAGGATTTCCTTGCTTTCACCGACGATAACTCTGAAGAAATGCATGTTGTCTATCGCCGCAAAGATGGAAACTATGGTTTAATCGTTCCTCAAGGGGCTTAACTATTTGTGAAACGGGTCTTTTTCTTGCTATGAAAAAGACCCGTACTTTTTATTGCTGACCAAATAAGATTGTGATTATGAAAATATCTGAACTACTGGATCCACGTGCTATTGTCGCTGATCTGCAGGCTAAAGATAAGGCTAATGCTCTTGTCGAGTTGGCCGATTCGTTGATTTTCTGTGAGCCCTCCTTGAACCGAGACGATGTCATTGCTGTTCTAGAAGAGCGGGAAAGGCTTGGCAGTACCGGAATTGGTGATGGTGTAGCAATTCCCCACGGTAAATTATCGGGAATCCCTGAGCTGAAACTGGTTTTCGGGCGTAGTTGTTCGGGGGTAGATTTTGATTCGATGGACGGACAACCCGCTTATCTGTTTTTCTTGCTGATTGCTCCAGAGGAATCTGTAGGGGTTCATTTGAAAACCCTGGCCAGAATCTCCAAGCTATTGAAAGATGCATCCGTCAGAAAAAAACTGATGGATGCTCCTGACCAAAAAGCTATTTACCAGATCATTCTTGATGAAGAGGGGCCAGCCTGATTCCACAGAACCTCTTAGGGTTTCTGTGGTTCATCGGGCTTCTGACACTATGCCAAAGCTTACCATTCAGGAAATTCTCGACGAAAAGGAAGCGGGCCTCGACCTCGAACTATTGTCTGGTGCGAGTGGCTTGTCCAATACGGTTTCTGTTCCAAGAATTCAGAAACCTGGACTTGCTCTGGCAGGTTATACCGACAGTTTACATTCGGATCGGGTGCAAATAATCGGTGCCACAGAATTGAGTTTTTTGCAAACCATGCCGCGAGACAAAGCAATTGAAATATTGGATGGGTTTTGCGGCAAAAAACTCTCCTGCATGATCATTACTAAAAATCAGGAAGCTCCAGATTATCTGCTTGAACATGCTGAGGCGGGACAAACTCCACTACTCCGAACCAAGCATCTCAGCTCTAACTTTATTGCCCTGTTGACCCGTTTTTTGGAAGAACGTTTATTGCCGACTTCAACCCTGCATGGGGTGCTGATGGATGTTCTGGGTATCGGTGTCCTGATCCAGGGAAAGAGTGGCGTTGGTAAAAGTGAGTGTGCCCTTGAGCTTATTCTGCGTGGTTATCGTCTGGTTGCTGATGATATCATCAAGGTGCGTTTTAAGCTTCCTTCAGTTGTTTTTGGTGAAGGAATGGATCTACTCCACTACCATATGGAAATCCGTGGTTTAGGTATTCTCAACATTAAGCATCTTTTTGGTGTGGCTGCAATTCGAGAACGCAAAAAAATCGATCTGGTTGTTGAGCTGGTGCAATGGGAAGATGGTAAAGAATATGATCGTCTGGGATTAGAAGAGAAAACTTTTAGTATCCACGGGGTTGACTTGCCAATTGTGCGGATACCAGTCGCACCGGGGCGGAATATCGGTACTATTGTTGAGGTCGCAGCACGGAATCAACTGCTTAAAGAGATGGGTTATCATAGCGCCCGTGAGTTTCAAGAGCTTCTGGAAAAACGTATGGCTGCAGCAGCGCACCGTCATTCCCATACTATTATCGGGGATGATCTGGAATGAGTCGACGCTTACTGGTTATTACGGGTTTGTCTGGTTCTGGAAAAAGCACCGCAGCCAGGATTCTTGAAGATCAGGGTTTTTTTGTGGTTGATAATCTGCCTTTGGTGATGCTGCCCGATTTTATGCAGCGTGCTGGTGAGGGTCTGAATCCAAACTCAGGGGTTGCAGTCGTTATAGATGTCCGTAATCGTGGTTTTTTAACAGATTATGAAAAGACCTTTACACAATTAAAGCAGGATGGATATAAGCTGGATATCCTGTTTTTCGAAGCAGAAGATGCAGCATTGCGGCGACGCTATTCAGAGACACGCCGTTCACACCCGCTGGCTGTTTCCGAAACCGTTCAGGATGGAATAGATCGGGAGCGACAGCAACTGTGGATGTTGCGGGATGCCGCAACGAAGATAATCGATAGCAGTAACCTGAATACCCGTCAGATGCGTGATCTGATGCTAGATTTCCTTGGTGAAAAGCACGAATCTTTGCTGATTGTCAACCTGGAATCATTTGGTTATCGCTATGGATTACCTCCTGCCGCAGATTTGGTATTTGATGTGCGCTTTTTGCCTAATCCCCATTATATAGATGAATTACGACCACTAACCGGCTTGGACCCGAAGTTGCGCGAGTATGTTCTTTCGCAGCAGGCCTGCCGTGATTTTCGTTATCACCTTGATCATTTGCTTGGTTTTTTACTGCCCCATTATTGTGCTGAAGGAAAAAGTTATTTGACGGTGGCAATCGGTTGTACTGGTGGAAGACACCGAAGTGTTTCGATTGTTGAGGACCTCTATAACAGCTTTCCTGAATCGGATGTTATCCTGCGGATTAACCATCGTGATATTGATAAGGGTTAGTGGATGATCGGTATAGTGGTTATAACCCATGCTCGTTTGGCTCATGAATTCCTATCCGCAGCGGAGCTGATACTTGGTCCACTTAAGGCAGTTGAGGCAGTCAGTATCGACCGTGATACGTCAGTCGAAGTTGCCACAGCGGAGTTGCAGGAAGTTCTGAGTTTGGTTGGAAAAGATGGTGACGGAACGATGATTTTAACCGATCTGTTTGGTGGTACACCAACTAATATCAGCGCTGAATTTCTCCGGGAAGGGGCAGTTGAAATCCTCACCGGGGTTAATTTGCCGATGTTGATCAAATGCGTCGGTGCCCGCGTCAATCACGACTTGGACGGGCTGGCTGAGCTGCTCAAAGATTATGCTCAAAATGCAATTATGCGCCCTTCTGAACTGCTACGCCCTGTTCGATAAGTTGACTCGTTGGAGAATTGATGAGCCTTGTTCTGACTCGCATCGATAACCGTTTAATTCATGGCCAGGTTTTGGAGGCTTGGGTTCCTTTTGTCCAGGCAGACTGCATTGTTGTTGCCAATGATGATATTGCCGGGAACCCGTTGAAAAAAATGATGATGCAAGCTTCTGTTCCCAGTCGAATGCGGGTTGAAATTGGTACTGTTGTAGAGTCTATTGATTTGTTGAATTCGGCTCAGCTCAGGTTTAGTAGGGTTCTTTTGTTGTTTGGCACAACCTCTGACGCAGTACGCGCGTATTGTGGTGGACTGGCATACGACCAGCTAAATCTTGGTAATTTACACGCGGCTAAAGGCAAGGCCAGGCTCAGCTGTACCCTGTTTTTAAATCCGGCTGATATGGATGATCTGGAATTGCTTGATCAGGCTGGCGTACAAATAACCTCCCGTTGTATCCCGGCCGATAGTGAACGCCCTTGGCGAAAACTGATTCCTGCTTTTCAAGGGAAAATGTGATGGCTAGTAGCCTAGCTTTTGGAGCTTTAATCTCCTTGATCTGTGGGTTAGATCGTGTTGCGATTCTGCAGATTATGATTTCAAGGCCGATTGTGGCAGCCCCCCTGACCGCTTTTGTTCTTGGTGAGCCTCTAATCGGATTGCAAATCGGAGTGCTGGTAGAGTTGTTATGGCTTGCCAGGTTGCCAGTTGGTGCGGCGGTTCCCCCTGATGATACTCAGGTGGCAATTGCCAGTACAGTTCTAGCGGTCACCCTGGGGCGGACATTGGATGCTTCGGGAATAGAATTGCTGCTTCTTTGTCTTCTGATTGCCATTCCCCTCGGCAAGATTGGGCAATATTTTGATCGTTATGCCAGGCAGTACAATGTACGGCTGATAAAGCAGGTTGATTCAGCTCTCGATAGAGGCTCTTTGTTGATTGCAGAATTTCAGCATATGCGCGGTTTGACTAGTTTTTCTTTAGCTGCAATAAGCACTTACGCAATTATTGTATTGGGCGGCTTGTTAATTGTCCCTTTCCTCTGGCCTCTCTTGCAACAACCGTTAAGCTATTCATCGACCTGGGTGCAATTGGCTTTGCCCCTGGTCGGAATAGCCGTCATCTTGGGAACGATTAACGTCAGCAGGGCAATCACTCTGTTTTGTGCGTCTTTTTGTATGTCCTTTCTGTTGATGTGGCTGGTGTAGGGATGACTATCTCATGGAAGACCCGCTTATATATCTGGTTTAGATTGCTGCTGCTGCAGGCGAGCTGGAATTTTGAAAGGTTGCAGGGAATCGGTTTTTTCTATGCCCTGCTGCCCGGCTTAAAAAAACTTTATAGCAATGAAGAATTGCTGGCTGTCAGCCGCAAGTATGTTGGATATTTTAATACTAATGTTTATTTAGCTCCAATGGTTGCTGGAGCGGTTTTAAAGTTGGAGGAAGATCAAGCTTCCGGGACGGCAGATCCTGCGCTCAAAATTGATGATTTTAAAGAGATGGTTGCCGCACCCTATGCCGCTATTGGTGATGCTCTTTTTTGGGGTGGTTTGCGTCCTTTGGCGGCAGGAGTGGCTTTGTTTTTCGCGGTCAAAGGAATTCTCTGGGCACCGCTAATTTTTATATTTATTTATAATCTAGTGCCGACCTGGTTCAGAACAGTATTTTTTGTAAGTGGTTATCGTCAAGGGATGAAATCTGTTGAATTTATACAAAGGCACAGATTGCCAGACTGGGCTATTCATACCAAGGAGACCGCTGTTGTTGTTCTCGGTGGTTTGAGTGCTTTTATGGTTTTTTCCCAACTCACCCAACTTCAATTACCTAGTTGGCTGGGGCTGTTGACTCTAATTCCAATGATCATATTGGGACTGGTGGCACGTAAAGGAGTATCAACCTTGCTACTGGTTTTTATAACCGTTGTCAGTATTTTTTTAATCGGATTGTTCTGGGTGGACATGGTTCATTTGATCGCTTCATGAGGGGTTCAGGGAATTATGCAAAACCGTAACTTTACAATAATAAATCGATTGGGATTACATGCCCGAGCGGCTGCACAATTTGTGCAAACCGCCAATCAATTCAGCTCTGAAGTCAATCTAATCAAAGATGATATTGAGGTGAATGGTAAGAGCATCATGGGAATTTTACTTCTTGCGGCACCACAGGGGACGGATATTGCGGTGACCGTGGATGGTGAAGACGAAGCTCAAGCGATGGATGTTATCGCAGAATTAATCGAGGATGGTTTTGGGGAAGATTAAGATCGCAGAAGACACTTATCTTGTTGGTATCGGGGTTTCTCCGGGGATCGCTATCGGTGAGGTCAGTTTGTTCGATCAGCGACACCTGGTTAATCAAGCCTTAATTGAGACAGCAGAGGTTGATGCAGAGTTACTGCGTTTTCAACAGGCCGTTGAGCGCGCTCGAGAGCAACTGGAAAAGATTAAACAAGCGGTTTCCAGACAACCGCATTTGCGTGAACATTTGTATATTCTTGACACCCATATCCTCATTCTTGAAGATGAAATGTTGGTGGGTGGCACTGAAAAAGCGATTCGTGCACAGATGAATGCTGAGGGAGCCTTGACGCAGGTTCTTGAGCAACTCCGAGCGCTGTTTGATAATATTGAGGATGAATATCTGCGGGAGAGACGTTCCGATGTCGATGCCGTTGGCGAGCGTCTGCTGCGCATATTAAGTGGTGTCAGCGAGTGCTCTATCAAAAATATCGGTCGTAATTCGTTGGTGGTTGCACATAATCTGTCTCCGGCTGAAACGATGCAGATGGACAGGTCTCATATCCTTGGTTTTATCACTGACAAAGGGGGGCGTACATCCCACACAGCGATTCTGGCTCGTTCATTGAACATTCCGGCTGTTGTCGGTCTAGAATCAGTGACATCGATGGTCTTTGATCGCGTTCCGGTTATTATTGACGGATCCAGCGGGGTGGTCATTCTCAACCCCACGAAAAAGACTTTTGAAGAGTATCTGGAGCGTCAGAAATCCTACGAGTGTCTGGAGCGAGAGCTTGACGATTATCTGGGTCTTTCAGCGGTCACCACAGATCAGGTTCATATCGCCTTGCGCGCTAATTTGGAGATTGCCAGTGATGTTGATCAGGCTAAAAAACATGTTGCTGAAGGGATTGGGCTTTACCGAACCGAATTTCTTTATCTTGGCCGCAGTGAGCCGCCCGATGAGGAGGAACAATACCAGTCCTATTGTGAAATCCTCAGGCAGGCGGAAGGTGAGCCAGTTACGATCAGAACCCTTGATATTGGTGGTGATAAGTTTGTTCCCGAATTGAATCTGGAGGACGAATCTAATCCAGCCATGGGGTTGCGGGCGATCCGCTTTTCTCTTTATGAGGAGCGTCTTTTCAAAATTCAGCTGCGGGCTATATTGCGCGCTTCCAGTTGTGGTCGAATCCGGATCATGTTCCCGATGATCAGTGGCGTGGCCGAAATCCGGGCCTGTAAAAAAATTCTTTGTGAAATTCAGATCCAGCTAGATCGGGAGGGGATCGACTATGATCCTGATCTTGCTATTGGCATCATGATTGAAACCCCGTCTGCCGTGATGATTGCCCCTTTGCTGGCGCTGGAGGTTGATTTTTTCTCCGTTGGCACCAACGATCTGATTCAATATTTTCTTGCTGTTGATCGGGGGAATGAACATGTCGCTTATCTTTATGACCCGCTACATCCGGCTATTTTACGAGCACTAAAAGCGACTTGTGATGCCGCCAAAGATGCTGGTATAGGGGTTTGTATCTGTGGTGAAATGGCTGGTGAATCCCTTTATACCTTGGTCCTGGTTGGCCTTGGCTTTCATGAACTATCCATGAATCCTGGTTGCATCCCCAGGGTTAAGCGGGTATTACGACAGATTTCAAAACAGGATGGGGAATCTCTGGTTGATGAACTCTTGTTGTTGTCGACTAGTAAAGAAGTTTCTCGTGCCATTGAGAAAGAGATGCGTAGCCGGTTGCCTGCTATTTTTGCGCAGCCACCCATATAAAGACAACATTATTGACCTATGAAAGGATATATGTCGATGGCGATGACCGATTTTTTATTTACTTCTGAATCCGTGGGGGAGGGACATCCCGATAAAGTTGCTGATCAGATTTCTGATGCTGTTCTGGATGCCATACTGGAGCAGGATCCCCAAGCCCGGGTGGCCTGTGAGACCTTGGTTACGACCGGTATGGCAGTCATTGCCGGCGAAATTACCACAACCGCCTATGCTGATCTACCTGCGATTGTCCGACAAACCATTAAAGAGATTGGCTATAATGATTCGGCCATCGGGTTTGATTATAAAACTTGTGCGGTGCTGACTTCGATCGATCAGCAATCTCCCGATATCTCCCAGGGGGTGAGTGAAGGAGAGGGCTTATTTAAGGATCAAGGTGCAGGAGATCAGGGTTTGATGTTCGGTTTTGCCTGTAATGAGACCCCTGAACTCATGCCAATGCCGATTACTTTTGCCCATAAACTGACCAAAAAACTTGCCGATGTGCGCAAGAGTGGTTTGCTTAATTTTCTGCGTCCAGATAGTAAATCGC
This sequence comes from Desulfuromusa sp., assembly GCA_033791385.1. Taxonomy (GTDB): domain Bacteria; phylum Desulfobacterota; class Desulfuromonadia; order Desulfuromonadales; family Geopsychrobacteraceae; genus Desulfuromusa. The sequence continues at coordinate 5,756 of JASJGU010000371.1, read as the reverse complement.
AGGTGTCAATTCAGTACATTGATGATCAGCCTGCCCGGATTGATACTGTGGTCATCTCATCCCAACACAATCCTGATGTGCTCTATGATGATCTAAAAGAAGCCATTATTGAGGAAGTTATCAAGCCGATTCTACCGCTTGATCTGCTCGATAATAAAACCCGCTATCTGATCAATCCAACCGGACGCTTCGTTGTTGGTGGCCCCATGGGGGATTGTGGTTTGACCGGGCGGAAGATTATTGTCGATACCTATGGCGGGCAGGGATCCCATGGTGGTGGAGCATTTAGTGGCAAGGATCCATCTAAGGTGGATCGTAGTGCCTCTTATATGGCGCGTTATGTTGCAAAGAATATTGTTTCCGCTGGGTTGGCAAGTAAATGTGAAGTTCAGCTAGCCTATGCGATTGGTGTCGCTGAACCGGTCTCAGTTATGATCAATAGCTTTGGTACCGGAAAAATACCATCCAACAAGATTGCTGAGATTGTTCGGGATGAATTTGATATGCGTCCTGCCGCAATTATCCGTCAGCTTGATTTACTTCGGCCCATTTATCGCCAGACAGCCGCTTACGGTCATTTTGGGCGAGAATTGCCCGGGTTTACTTGGGAATTGACTGATCGAGTTGATTCGCTTCGGTCTCGTGCCGGGCTTTAAACAGCATTTTTTGCTTGGCCATCTTATGCCTTTTGCGTGATCATCTATTTACAACGCAGATAAAAAGGGCAAGTCCTGTGGACTTGCCCTTTTTGCTTTGATTGAGATCGATGTTGATCGATATTTGATGTTCTCGTAAAACACATGAGGTGGCATCAATCGGTGTTGATTGGCCCTTCAATGGACATGCTTTCAATAACAATAGTTTCTTGCGGGACATCCTGGTGATGACCGTTGTTTCCTGTCTTTGCTTTGGCAATTTCATCCACCACATCCATCCCCTCGGTAACCCTTCCGAAAACAGCATAGCCATAGCCGTTTGGAGTTTTCCCCTGATGGTTTAGAAAATCGTTATCAGCCAAATTGATAAAGAATTGGCTGCTGGCACTGTCAACCACCTGGGTGCGAGCCATAGCAAGGGCTCCTCTTTGATTTTTCAGTCCATTGTCGGCTTCATTTTTAATTTCCTTCTGAGTTTTTTTCTGTGCCATTTCCGGAGTAAAACCGCCACATTGGATCATGAAGTTTGGGATGACCCGGTGAAAAATTGTCTGTCCATAAAAGCCATCTCGGACATAATTGAGGAAATTTTCGGTGCTGATAGGAGCTTTTTCAGCGTTCAGTTCAATAGTGATTTGCCCTTTGTTTGTTTCCATCTTTACAATCGGTTGCGTACTCATAACAAGCTCCTTCTGGTAATTATTTACCGCTGATGTGTTGATTGGTTTCTTGGATTAAAGTGGTATATAAGTGTAGTTGATAGCATATATTGAACTGAAATGGATGAGAAATATCAGGAGTTTTGTAGCTGAAGGTGTAGATATCGGACGCAAAATGGTACTTAGGATCAACCGAAGGTCGTTCCTGCTTTCAGAAGTTCAATGAATTGCTCACTCGGTACCGGTTTGCTGAAAAGGTAGCCTTGGTAGAGCCGGCAACCTTTTTTTTCCATAAAGTCAAGTTCGAGCCTGGTTTCTACCCCTTCAGCAATAACTTTAAGATTCAAGTGTGTTGCCATTGAGATGATTGTCTCGACAATTGCAGCATTATTGACGTCAACTTCAATATCACGGACAAAAGATTGATCAATTTTTAAAGTATTTAGTGGCATTTTTTTCAGATAGGCTAAGGAGGAATAACCTGTACCAAAATCGTCAATAGATATTTCAATGCCAAGGTTTTTAAGAGCTTCCATTTTCTCGATTGTGTCCAGAATATTGTCAATCACCATTCCTTCGGTTAGTTCAAGTCCCAGAAGAGTTGGATCAGCGCCGGTCTGATCGAGAATACTTTGAACTTGACTGACAAAGTCTGGCTGCCTGAACTGGCGAGGACTGACATTGACAGCTAGGTGGTACACCGCCAATCCTTTGTCACTCCAGGCTTTTAAGTGTTCGCAAGCGGTACGTAAAACCCATTCTCCAATGGGTAAGATGAGACCGGTTGCTTCTGCAATCGGAATGAAGGTCGCTGGTGAAATAAAGCCTTTCTCTGGGTGCTCCCAGCGAGCCAGGGTTTCTGCCCCAAAAATTTTACCCTTGCCGTCCACTTGCGGTTGAAAATACAGTTTGAGTTCACCCCGTTCCAGTGCGTAACGCAATTCTTTTTCTACCGCTAACCTTATGTCTGCTGCAGCTTGCATGCTTGGTAAGAAAAATCTTATTGTATCGCGTCCATCATCCTTGGCTCGATACATGGCTGTATCTGCAAAGCGGAGGATGTCATCTCCTGTCTCTTGACTATCTTTTTCGGAAGGGAACATAGCCACACCGATGCTTGGGGTGATATGGAGTTCATGTCCTTCAATGATAGTTTTTTCCGCCAGTCGAGCCTTGATAATTTCAGCCTTCTGTTGTGCACTTGCCGCTGCATTGGTTGAATTACTCCCCAGATCAGAGAGAAGCACAACAAATTCGTCTCCGCCTTGCCTAGAAACTGTATCTTCGGCACGCAGGTCGATGAGTAAGCGTTTGGAAACTTCTTGCAGCAGGGCATCACCTATTGGGTGCCCCAAAGAATCATTGATATTTTTGAACCGATCCAGATCGAGGAAGAGCATGGCACCGAAATGACCATAACGACGTGCGCGGGAGATGTTTTGCTCTAACCGGTCAAGCAGTAGGCGACGGTTGGGGAGTTCCGTTAAGGAATCATAAAATGCAAGGTGCTCTATTTTAGCTTCAGCTTGCTTGCGCTCTGTCATGTCTCGCAACGTTGCACAAATTTTATCCTCTGTCTGATCTATTCCCGCCTGGTAGTTGGCATTGAGGGAACAGAAAATGAGAGTTTTGTCTTTATCTTGCAAAAGGAGTTCGTAGTCAGAGATTTTATTATCAGTTCTCAGCTGTGAAAATAGTTGTTCCCGGTCTCGAAGGCTTGGAAAGATTTTTTCTATACTGGTATTCAGGAGATCTTCACGGCAGTATTGAGAGATGTGTGAGATTGATGGGCTGATCTCTGTCACTTTGCCATCGAGGCGTATTTCTAGATAAACATCCTGCAGGTTGTCAAAAATAACACGATATTTCTGTTCGCTGTTTTTTAGTTTGAGGTTTGATTGGTTTAGATCCTTGACCGCCTTTTGCAGTGCTTGTGTTCGTTTGGTGACTTCTTCTTCCAAGTGTTCCTGATAGACCCGGTTTTCAATAATCAGACGAGAGCGTTCCATTGCCTGGTTAATGGCATGCAATAGAATAGACATGTCCTGAATTGGTTTCAGCAGATAATTCCAAGCACCGCAACGGATCGCTTCGATGGCATCACCGATAATACCTGTTCCCGACACAACAATGATTGGAGTGTCGGGGGACGCTTGCTTGATTTTTTCGATAACTTCAAGGCCGTCAACTTCAGGCATTCGCAGATCGCAGAGAACCAGATCCGGTTTTTCCCGGGCAAAAAGCTCCAGACCTTCCCGCCCATTCTTCGCTTCAACAATTTGATAATCATAATCTTCCAAAAACATCCGAAAACTGTCTCTGATATTTTCTTCATCATCAATTGTTAGAATAACTGGATTTCTGCGTTGTTCCATAGATAAACACCTTGAACTTTATTGTATCGAAGATAATAGCTAGTTCTACATTCGCCCTCCGGGGATATCATCGCCCATACGGCTCGAATCAGCATGCAGCATTATGCCAACTGAATCGTGATTAGTCAAACTTAATTTTACAATCTATTTTTTAAACTTATGCACAATACAAAGGGATGAAGGGTGGATGTGGTTTAATCTACACCTATTTTGGGGCTGCTTTGTTGCTCAAAAAAAGTGAATGATCAGTTAGCGTGCCAGCGCCTGAATGGTCTGTTCTGTTGTGGTTCGGAGGATTTCATTAGCCTCTTCAGTGAGATAGAACTTTTCTCGGTACTCGTCGGGAATCCCACGCAGGTAAGTGTCGCCATTTGAACCATAATTGAACTTATAACTCAATAGATTGGCAACATGAGTAGCAGCAATGACATCATGATCAATGGAGGTGGAATGAGGTTGGTGATGCGAGCAAATTGCGTCAACGATAAAGGGCGGCAAAGTCCACCATTCGGCGAGAAAACTACCAAGCTCTGCATGCTGGGTTCCATAAATTTCAACTTCAGCATCAGGTAAGGGCATTCTTCTTTTTTTAGCGAGTTCAATTGCTTTCTCAAATTGAACAGGAAAAAAGCTTGCCGCTGCCAGTTTTCCCATATCATGCAATAGCCCGGCAATAAAAGCGCGATCATGCTGGTTAGCATCTGTTGGCCGAAGCGACTTAATCAAAAGCCTTGAAAGAACCGCTGTCGCCATTGAATGTTTCTTAAATTTACCGAAATCGAACCCTTTTATATCGGGGAGTTTTCCGGCAATGGTGCGATTAACCGATTCTGAAAGGATAAGGTTTTCAACAATGTCTGTACCGAGGACAATGATGGCTTTTTTGATCGTTTCAACCTGGAAGCGCTGACCGAACAGCGCTGAGTTTGCCCAATGTAATAGTGCGCTGGCGATGGCAACATCCTGACTGATATAATCGGCCATTTTTTCGATATTAACTTCATCCCCGACAACACATGAACGAACGTTGGCATAACTTTCAGGCAGTGATGGCAGAAGCGGGATCGAATTAATCAGGATCTGAAATTCATCACTATGCTTTTTCTGTTGGGTGCTTTGGCGTAAAGCGCTGTGGATGATCTCTTTTAATTCCTGATCAATCCATGGTTTAGGGATGATTTGCTGAACATCTCCTGTCGCCAGAGTTTTGACGATATGATCCTGTTTGGCAGAGTCGGTCAGGAATATCCGTATAGTACTGGGGTAGAGTTTGCGGATTGCTGATATCAGCTGGATACCATCCATATCCGCAAGCTTGGTGTCGGAAATGACGAGGTCAACCGGCTGGTTTTGTAGAAAAGCTAGTGCGTCTTGTGCACTGGCTACAAAGTGGCAATCCCAGCCTTCACCCTGTAGTAACTGCTGTAATAAGTTTAGGATGCGTTGTTCTACATCGACAAAAAGAATTTTAGGGATAGTGCTATTCATATAGTCAGGCCTTGAAAATGGTTTTCTGGAGGTGTTGAGCGTTAGTTTTGCTTATACGGTGAACGCGATTTAGAACCTGCGTTGTTTTTTGCGGGAGATTTTACCAATTAGCCAGCCGCCGAAGAAAACCGCGCCACCGGCAAGAAACCATTGAATCATGTTGGAGCGATGAAAGTTCTGGTTTTCTTCGCGCAGAACCAATAGCTCGCTATTCAGTAAATTGCTTTCTTCGACTAATTGTTCATTCTCAGCGCTAAGGTTCAGTACATTTTCAGAATTGCTCAGCAAGGTTTTGTATTCACCTTTTGTTTTTTCCAGTTCCTGGCGGGATTGATCTAATTGAGTTGACAATTCAGCAATTTTGTTTTTGTGGGTGCTCGCTTCATTCTGACTGGTTTGGAAGCTCTGCTGTTGGCTCGCCAGCTGTTGTTGCAGTGTTTCCATCTCTTTGTTCAGTTGCCTAATTTGAACACTTTTGGGTAAGGCTTTACTGACATAATGGTTAAGAATATAGCCCTCTGTTCCTTTCGGCGTAAGAACTTTAACGTAAGGCTTATCCTCTTCCAAAATTGTTACCG
>JASJGU010000370.1:0-2649 GCA_033791385.1 Desulfuromusa sp. | reverse complement strand
AGTAAATATTAATCTTATTTAAACTTATCTTAAAATTATTAGGATAAGAAAAATCCAAATGCCGTGAGAGCAAAAATCGTATCTGTGGGGTTAGAATAGACATTTTTTAATCGGTATTTTGATAGTCTGTTTTTATTTAAGTTACAGGAATAATTATCTGACAGTTGAGTTCGATTTAATAGAAAAAGGAGCTATTTTCTATGGCGACGGAGAAAAAAAAGGTCATACTCACAGCGGCAAACATAAACCTGCGGTTCGGGGGGGTCAATGCGCTTACCAATGTAAATTTCGAAGTACATGAAGGCGAAATTATGGCAATTATAGGGCCGAACGGTGCTGGTAAGACCAGCCTTCTTAATTGCATCAATGGGTTTTATCATGCCGCACCCGGCGGAAGTTTTCGTTATAAAGGTCAAGAAATATTTGACATGAAAACGCATGAAATCGCAAAATTAGGTGTCAGCAGAGTGTTTCAGGGTATTCAAACCTACGCGGGAATGACAACGCTTGATAACCTGATGACAGGAATGCATCTTCGTTTTACCCACGGCGCATTTGCCTCCTACTTTTATCCCTGGTCGAAAGCAAAAAAAGAAGAAATGATAAATAGACGTAAGGTTGAGCAAATAATAGACTTTTTAGAGATTGAACATATTAGAAAATCCTACGTGGGCGAATTGTCTTATGGTCTTCGCAAGCGGGTCGATTTTGGCCGGGCCTTGGCCATGGAGCCTGATCTGCTCCTCCTTGATGAACCCATGGCGGGTATGAATCTCGAAGAATAGGAGGATATGGCCCGCTTTATTCTCGATGTCTCTGATGAACGGAAAACAACTATGGTATTGGTAGAACACGATATGGGGGTTGTGATGGACATTGCTGATCACATTGTCGTGCTTGTTTTCGGCAAAAAAATAGCCGACGGTACCCCGTCAGAAGTCAGCAAAGAACCAGCCGTACTATCCGCCTATCTTGGTGAAGATGAAGAAGAGAAGGAAGGTGGCCAGTCATGATTGATATACAAGTAATGCTCGAAGAATGTATGCCCGCATTTAAAGAGTCCAGACGTAACCCCGATTACTACCGGCAATGCGTTGAACAAGTACAGGATACGCTTCCCAAGATTGTCAATAACACATGCACATCCTATCCTGGTGAAATCTGCATGAGAAAGAAAGATTACGGAATCTGGAACAGTTATACCAATGCCCAAGTCCTGGAAAATATAAAATACATGGGTCTTGGATTGAAAAGCATAGGAGTTGAACGGGGCGACAAAGTGTGCATCATTGGAGATAATGATCCCGAATGGTACTGGGCTGAAATCGCAGCTCAGTCAATGGGCGCCTCTGTCGTAGGGCTCTATATTGATGCCATGCCTTCTGATCTCCAGTTCCTGGTAAACGACTCAGACAGTGTATTCGTTTTTTCCAAAGACCAAGAACAGACAGATAAATTCATAGAAATAAAAGAAAGTATTCCCCGGATTAAACGTGTCATTTACTGGGATGATCAGGGAATGGTGCGTTACAAGGAGGATTCGTGGCTCTTAAAGAATACCTCTCTGATAGAATTTGGCAAGGCCTTTGAAAAACAAAACCCCGGCTTTTTTGAGCGTTCCCTGGAAGAAGGAACCGACAGTGATATTGCAGTTATTTGTTACACATCGGGTACCACCGGCCTTCCAAAGGGTGCTATGCTGAGTCATGAATATCTGATCAAAGGTGCCATACGCTGGGGGGCTATCGCCCCTCCCGCTCCAAAAGACAACTATCTTTCGTATGTTCCACCTGCCTGGATTTCCGAACAGATGATGATCGCCGGCTGGAGTGTCTTCCGAACACAAATCAATTTCCCTGAAGAACCGGAGACGGTAATGGAGAATCTTCGTGAGATCGGTCCTCGCACCTGTCTTTTGAGTCCCATGCAGTGGCAGGGCATCCACTCTCAAGTGCAGATGAAAATTTTAGAAACAGGCCCTATTCGGAGATTCCTTTATAATGTCTCTCTTTCCATCGGCCACAAATACGCCAAGTATGTGCAAGTTCATGGAACAAAACCGCCACTGTATAGTCGCTTTCTTTTCTGGCTTGCAAACGGAGTGTGTCTCTACCACATCCGTGATTATCTGGGACTGAGCAAACTTCGTTATGCAATGACAGGGGGGTCAGCTCTCGGACCCGACGTTATACGATGGTACAAGGCAATCGGCGTAAAAATCAGGGATGCTTATGGATTGACAGAGCTTAATCCCGCCGTGATTCACCGGGAAATAATCAAGCCTGGGACAAGCGGAGTACCAGTGCCCGGAGTGGATGTCAAAATAACGGATCAAGGAGAGATCTATTTACGCTCGGATGTATTTTTTTCCGGTTATTACAAAAAACCTAACGAAACAGCGGCAGCGCTCGAAGACGGCTGGGTCAAGACTGGTGATTCCGGCACCATAGATGAGGATGGACATCTCATCGTCTATGATAGGATGAAAGAAATGCTCTTTTTAAAAGATGGCACCCGTTATTCACCAACCTATATTCAAAACCGTCTCAAATTTAGCCCATATATCAAGGAAGTTCTGGTCATCGGTGGAAATCAGCATCCTTTTATTTTTGCTCTCATTACCATAGATTTTGACAACGTGGGAAAATG
>JASJGU010000369.1:0-4230 GCA_033791385.1 Desulfuromusa sp. | reverse complement strand
GAGTCAGTTGTCACGGGGGATTTCAAAGTTACCGCTATCTTTGCTCCAAAAGAATATACACTCAGGTACTCTGCCGCTGAAAATGGTTCTCTGGACGGGGAGGCTCTACAGAGGGTAGAACACGGTAGCGACGGAGTGGCGGTAATCGCTGTTCCGGCGCCGGGATATCATTTCACAACCTGGAGTGACGGGGTGACCACTGTCAGGCGTACCGAGCAACAGCTCTCTGCTGATTTAACTGTGCAGGCCGTATTTGAAGTCAATACATATATTGTCGGCGGGGCCGTCACAGGTCTGGTCGAGGGAACGATCCTGGTCATGCAGAACAATGCCGGGGATGATTTAACGGTTTCAGCAAATGGTGACTTCTCTTTTGCGACAGAGCTGCTCAATGCCAGCAATTATGAGGTCAGTGTGCTGGACCAGCCGACCAGTCCCAACCAGACGTGCACGGTTAAGCAGGGTAGCGGAACAATTTCGGCGGCACATGTCTCAGATGTCGCGGTAATTTGTATCCTCAACACCTATTCGATAGGGGGCAAGGTGGCCGGGTTGCCAGCTGGTGACCGGGTCGTTTTAAGAAATAACGGTGGTGATGAGCTTAGCGTCAGCGCAAATGGTCCCTTTGTCTTTTCCACCCATCTGGATGACGGCAGCAGCTACGAGGTCAAAATCCACGACCTGCCGGAAAAGCCCAATTGGACCTGTGAGCTGTTCAACCCCGCCGGTGCCTTGTCGGGGCAGAATGTTACTGATGTTTCTATTGACTGTTACCCGATGGTGGTCCTGCAGGCGACTGCGGGGATTCGGAAGGTTACTCTGAGCTGGAACCGTCAGGATTTCGACAAAGTGACTTTTCAACTTTGTCAGGCCAAGACTGAGATCCCCGGAAAAATGTTTGATAGCTGTCTCGAACTGGAGGGGGGAACCACCTCTCAACCAGATGAGAGTCCACAGGTAATTGCAGAGCTTACCAACGACATCCCCTACTGGTTTCAGCTCGGGGCTCTTTATCCCGGCGGGCGGAAAACCCTTTCGGAGGTGGTCAAAGCCATGCCTTTTGGTGGTCTCAATGATACCGGGATCGACTGGTGTGCAAATGGTTTCTCCAATCTTGACGCTGACAGAAACAGAGCCGATAAAGCTGCCAGTTGTAAGTCGGTTGCCACAAGTTTTCCCGGGCAGGATGCTTTCCAGGGACGGGACAGTGCGTCTCTTGAGCGTCGACTGAAAAAGACCGGGCGTGGGGCGGCAGGATTTGATTTTACCAAGCTATGTAGAAATGGGGACCCAGCAGGGGAAGGCAGGTGTCCACCCAACCCTTCGCCGGGAACTGGTGTGAAAAGTTGGGGTTGTACGAGAGACAACATGACTGGATTGACATGGGAGATTAAATCCGAGACGGGTCTTCAAGGCAAGGACAGTACTTATAGCTGGAATAATCCGACAGGCACTGTAAATGGAGGTCAGTCAGGACTGGTAAATGGTGGCATCTGCGAAGGGAGTCTTTGTGATACCCTGGCCTATATCAACAAGATAAATGAAGCAGGGCTGTGCGGCATCAGTGACTGGCGACTGCCTACGAGGGAGGAACTGCTTTCAATAGTTAATAACGGCAGCTTCAAGCCGGCAGCTGACCTTCGTTTTTTTCCGAACACTGCTCCGGATTACTACTGGTCATCATCTCCATATTCGGAGATGGGAGGGTCCGCCTGGCAGGTATATTTCCTCTCTGGAGAGGCCTATCCGGACGAGAAAAACCAAAGCAAAAAGGTACGCCTGGTGCGTGGGAAGACCGGGACTTTCGGACTGGATAACCCCTGATCAGTTAGTTTGGCTCGATGATGTTGAGCATTGGCAGAAAAATATAAAAGAACTAAAAATTAGACTAAAAAAGTTAACCCCTGCGCTCGTGGTGAAAGTAAGACGATGAAACGCTCTTTGTTCTTGACCCTAATGCTGACCGGCCTGTTCTGCTGTGCTGTGTTAGTGCCCGTGGCTTGCCATGCGGAGCAAAAATGTAACGACGCCATCCTGGCAAGCAGCCCGGATTCCAATTTCCTGCTGCACGCTGATGGCACTACAACTGACAATACGACAGGCCTGATGTGGATGCGCTGTGCTCTGGGGCAGGAATGGAAAGGCGGGAGCTGCAATGGAAACGCGGCTGACTTCACTTGGCCCGAGGCACTCAAGGTAGCAGTTCCGTTTGAATTTGGCGGTTACAGCGACTGGCGATTGCCGCACAAAAACGAGCTCGGATCAATTGTCGAGGAGCGTTGCGTTGTGCCATCCATAAATGCCACGGCTTTCCCGGCAACGACCCCGACATTCTTCTGGACCTCTTCACCATATGCCGGCTTAACAACCGCAGCCTGGAGTGTTGATTTTGGCTATGGGGTGATTACTGCGACGGAGAAAAGAGGCAAAATCCACGTTCGTTTGGTGCGTGGCGAAGAGTAAATTTTAATCCTTGAAAGGCTTCGCTTGAATATGAACAAGGTTCAGAATTTTTTCTCAAACTACCGAGCCTGCCTGCTGTTGTTCGTCGGCATCCTGATAGTTTATGGTCTGTCCTATTACCAGAGGCAGGCGGACTACAATAATTTTTGGATGGAAAACCAACAGGATTATGTTGCCGAGAACGTGACCTTGCTAACGAGCTTAGATAGCTATTATTGGCTTAAGATGGCCAGGGAGTTCGATAAGGGAACCATTGGCAAGGGCCTGAAAAATCCGACCAAAGGCTACCCCGATCTGCAGATACTTGCCATCAAGGACACGCCCAGCCTGTTGGCTGTCCTTATCAGTTTCGCTAAGAATTTTACTGCTGACGATTATTACCTGGCGGGGATTTTTCTCGTTCCGATCCTATCCGGATTGTTCGTTTTTCCACTATTTTTTTATTTCAGCCGACTCGGCTTTGGAGCGTCGGCCATTCTCGGTGGCCTGATTGGTACTTTCGGTCATGCCTATTATGACCGGACCATGATGGGACGGATCGATACCGACCTGCTCAACACTTTTTTTCCGCTGGCCATAGCCTGTTTCATCCTGCCCATTAGTAGAGAGAAAACCGGGCGAGCCAATATTCTCTTAGCGGCGGGTGCTGGCTTGATGATGTACTTGTTTACCTGGTGGTATCAGCAGGCGAGCTTCATCTTTATCTATTTCCTAGTTTTGATGGTATATCTCATCTTCTCCCGCGTTCGCTGGAAAATATCTGTGGCTGCTTTGGTGGTGTTTCTGTTGCTGTCCGGTCCGGAGCACGTCTCACAGATTCTGGAATCTTTCATGGTCTTCCTCAAGGCGTATGTGTCGCCGCCGCCTACGGGGGGGGTTGCCTGGCCGAACATATTGGACACAGTTGCAGAAGCGAAAGTCCGCAGCCTGCAGACAAGACTTAACATGCTACATGGGTTTAATCCCCTTGTTTATGCTGGGTTTATTGGGCTCCTCTACCTTTGTTTGCGACGTTTCAGGCAAATGATCCCCCTTGCTCCGCTACTTGCGCTCGGGGCCTGGGCGATGGTCGGACCCAATCGCTTTGTCATGTACTTGTCTCCGTTGATCGGGGTGGGTGCCGGAGTTCTGCTGGAGGAGCTGATCAGATATATTGGAGGAAAGGCTCACTTGCCAAAAGCACTGGTGCCTGTTGTCTCCATGGTCTTGTTCTTTGTCCTATTTTTCTCCACTGCGACCCAAACGGGTTTCTATGCTCATGCCGGTCCGATCGTTTCGGCTTCAACTGTCGGGGCCATGCTTGACATCAAACGTGCTGTCCCCCGGAATTCTGCCATGTTTACTCCCTTTTGGGAGTATGGCTACACACTGATGGAAGTCGGAGATTTTGCAACCTATCATGATGGTGGCTTGCAGGGTGGGATGCGCACAACGCTTATCGCCAAGGCGATGACCTCAAATCGTCAGGAAGAGATGGTTTCGCTCCTTGCTTATCTTGAAGATTACGGTTTCAACCAGCTAGGTTCGCGAATCCGCCGGGAGAAACTTTCTGGTGAGCAGATGATGGATCTGGTTTTCTCTTATCCTGGAGGTTTCAAGGGGGAGAATGTGTATGTTCTCTATTTTGAGGATATGATCGTTAAATTCCCTCCGATGTCAAAGTTTGGTACCTGGGACTTCGAAAAGAGAAAAAGTGAAATGATGGATTATGTGGAAATTCACTGTTTTTCGATGGTCGACAATATCATGCGCTGCATGGACGGGACG
>JASJGU010000368.1:0-4314 GCA_033791385.1 Desulfuromusa sp. | reverse complement strand
AGTTCGGTCATGAAACTCTGGCAAAAGCGCATGACTTCACCATCGCTCTTTCCTTTGGGATCAAAGTCAGAACCCCCTTTGCCTCCGCCGATTGGCAGGCCGGTGAGGGAGTTTTTGAAAATCTGTTCAAAGCCCAGAAATTTGACGATGCCCAGATAGACTGAGGGGTGGAAGCGCAGGCCACCTTTGTAGGGGCCCAGGGCGCTGTTGAATTCAACCCGGAAACCACGGTTAATTTGTATATTGCCGTGGGTGTCAACCCAGGGAACCCGGAAGATAATCTGGCGCTCAGGCTCGCAAATCCGTTCAATGATTTTATGTTCAGCGAATTCGGGGTTTTTGACGAGAACCGGTCCAAGAGATTCTAAAACTTCTCGAACCGCTTGGTGAAACTCCACTTCACCAGGGTTACGCGCTAGAACTTCCTGATAGATAGGGATAATTTTTTCATCCATCGGTGTGGTCATGATGTTCCTCCTGTGAATAGTGTAAAATTGCCCAATAAAGAGGCATAAAAAGCGGCGCTGAGCTTTAAGTAAGTCGTTTTGTAACATATTAAGATTTTTAATTCATCAAGGAATATAGGCAGCGAATATGCATGAATGGGGACTCTATTCATTTTGGGTGGCCTTTGTTGAATCCGGCAAGTGAGATGTGCTAGTGTCCGCTACTTATCCATTCCCCTCTGTTTATTGGATTTCTATGATATTGCAAGGAACCCTGGTTAATGTCGTTGCTGTGATCATCGGCAGCCTGATCGGTCGCTGGGCTGGCCGTTTTCTGTCGGCGAAACTGCGTCAGACTCTGATGGCCGGGCTTGGTTTGGCTGTTTTGCTGATCGGTTTACAACTGGCATTGGAGAGTCAGCAGCTGATGGTTGTCATCGGGAGTTTGATTCTTGGTGGTCTGATTGGTGAAATAATCGGGATTGAGAAACGGCTGGAAGCGTTTGGTTCAGGCTTGCAAAAACGTTTTACCGGGTTGGGATCTGTTGCCGAAGGGTTTGTCACATCCAGCCTGTTGTTCTGTGTTGGTGCCATGGCAATTATGGGTGCGTTACAGGATGGCCTGGGCGGAAAGCCGACAATCCTCTATGCCAAGTCGGCCCTTGATGGGGTTGCTGCCATCGCTTTGACATCAACTCTCGGGATAGGAGTTATTTTTTCTATCATTCCCCTGCTGCTTTATCAGGGCAGTATCACGCTGGTTGCGGAACTGGCTAAGACAATTTTGACGGAACCGGTGATTACCGAGATGAATGCCGTTGGTGGTCTGCTGATAGTTGCTATTTCACTCGACTTGATGGGGATAAAACGTTTGCCCGTCGGCAATTTACTGCCGGCTATTTTCGTCGCAATTGCGCTTCTCTGGGGCTTCGGGCTGGCATGACGCTGTCGACGGACCGCCTTGGTCAGTTGTTTAATAATTCTTGAATCTTTTTTTGCAGTTCTGAAAACTGATAAGGTTTTTTCAGGAATCCTGCCAAGTCCTTGCCGACAAATTTTTGTGAAACTTCCTGTTCATTATAGCCGCTACAGATAATGACTTTGACGGCGGGATCAATTTTTCTGAACTCTCGAAAAGCTTCTTCCCCGTTCATCCGCGGCATGGTCAGATCCATCAGGACAAAACGGATCCGGTTATGCTGTTGTTTGAAAATATCTAACGCCTCTTCGCCATCACCAGCGGTGACCGTTTCAAAACCAAATTTGCTCAACATCTCTTTGCCAATGTCTCTTATCGTCTCTTCGTCATCAACTAACAAAACCAGTCCGGTTTCTTGTAGCGGAGTGACTGCCATTTCTGGATCTCGCTTAAGTGCAGGCAGAGTTGATGCGGGCAATAGAATTTTAAAGGTGCTCCCTTTGCCGACTTCGGTGTAGATTTTTATTGCCCCGCTATGACCACGGACAATTCCCAAAACAGCAGCCATTCCAAGTCCACGGCCGGTAAATTTTGTACTGAAAAATGGTTCAAAAATACGTGGAACTGTCGCTGGTTCTATCCCACAGCCGGTATCTGCAACTTCGATGAAAACGTAACGGCCTTCTGGGAGGTTGTCATCCAACCAGGTTTCCTGCAGATAAGTGCGGTCACAATCCATGCTTCCGGTCGAAATTGCAATCACGCCGCTATTTTCACCAATCGCGTCAGAGGCGTTAATAACAAGATTCATAATAATCTGTTGCAGCTGGGTTGCGTCGGCCTTAACACTGGGTAGGTTCAGAGCCAGATCGTAACGCAAGGTCGCTTTCTTGCTGCTGGAAACGGCCAGCATATGTTCCATCTCTGCAACGATCTGGGAAAGATTTAATGGTTCGACGACAAACTTCCCTTTTCCAGAGTAAGCAAGCATCTGGTTGGATAGGTCTGCCGCTTTGCCGGTCGCGAGTTTAATTTGATGCAGGTGTTCCATTGCGGGGGATTCAGCGGTCAAGCGCCGCTGAGCTAACTCACAGTGACCGATCACCGCCATCAGGATATTGTTGAAGTCATGAGCAATTCCGCCAGCGAGGACACCCAGGCTTTCCAATTTTTGCGCCTGCTGTATCTGCTTTTCAAGTTTCCGTTGATTTTTCTGTAGCTTTACCCGTTCGGTAATGTCTCGGGTGATCGATAAGATACAGGTTTCATGGTTAATCTCAATAATCCTTGCAGACATTGAACCAATCATGCTCCCGCCATCCTTGTGCCGAAATTCTGCTTCCAGTCCGGTCACTTCGCCTTTGTCCCTGAGGCTTTGAAGCATCCGCTCCCGGTCTTTTTTATGGCACCAGATATCCAGCCCTCCTGACAGGGAGCTGCTGCCAATAATTTGATCGTAAGGCCAACCGGAAATGTCAACAAACCCAAGATTAGCATCAATGTAGCGACCATCATCCATGCTCGTCAGGGTTATTGCCTCCGGGCTGAGTTTGAAAATTTGAGAAAACTTTTCTTCCGAAAGACGCAAAGATTCTTCTATCTGTCTATGCTCACTCATGTCTCGCATAACAGAGTGATACGAACCATCAGGCAGCATTCGACTGTGCATTTCAACTGGTACGGTGGTTCCATCTTTGCGGCTGCAGAGGCGTTCGGTTTTGACGGTTTTTCCTTGTTTGAGAAGATCATATCTCAGTGGCGCACGTTGCTGTTCAGCTTCTGTAAATAACTGGCCGAGATTCATCTCAACCAGTTCTGCATAGCTGTAGCCACTTAAAGTCGCGGCACTTTGGTTGGCAGCGATGATATTTCCTGCTGGATCACCCATGAAGATTGCATCAGCAGCGAACTCGATTATGTCTTTGCAGCGATCTGAATTGTCTTGCACTACTTGCAGGGATTGTTGCAGGCGTTGATTTTCTTCCTGCAGCGTTGAAATTTGTTGGGTCAGCGATTCGAATGATCGTGATTTGTCCACCATGTGCCACTCCCCCCCTTATCCAGTCTCAAATATCCAGGCAGGATATTTGTGACGAAGTTTAACTGCATCTTAGACAAAACACAAATTTTATGTAGGAGCTTTTATCTGATCCTTTGGCAGAATAATCCGGCAACAATCAGCACCAGACCGATAAAGGTAGCTGCCAGAATCTCTTCACCCAGCAGAAAATGGATAAATACCAGGGAGAGAAACGGGGAGAGGAATATCAGGTTGCTGAGTCTTGCGGTGCTGTCGGTTAACTTCATCGCCATTAGCCAGAGCACGAAGCAGATGCCCATTTCGAAAGTTCCAACATAGGCTGCGCCTAACAGCCCACTGAGGGGCGGCATTCTTATTTCTGTTGTTAGCAGGTAATAGCCGAAGACAAACGGAAAACTGCAGAGAAAGTTGACGAACAATCCGACCACCGGATCGCGGCGGTCACGGGTACTGAAAATCCAATAAAGCGCCCAGATGACAGTGCTGATCAGTGCCAAGGTAACGCCGAGCGGATCGGTAAACTGCAGGCTAAACGGTCGCCCTTCGGTGGCAATCACCACCACGCCGCAATAGCTCACCAACAGCGCCAGCCACTGTTGCCACCCGATTTTCTGTTTCAACAACGGAACTGCCAGCAGCGAAAGAGTAATCGCCCAGGTGTAGTTGAGCGGCTGCGCCTGCTGCGCCGGAAGCAGATCATAAGCTTTGAACAGAATCAGGTAGTAGAGAAATGGACTGAGTAGCCCCAGCAGGATTGATAACAGATATTCACGCCGACTACACTGGAATACCAAGTGAAATTTTCCTTGAAAGAGCAGGATTGCCCCCAGTAGAAGGGTTGAGAAGGAGCCAGAATAGAGGAGCAGTTCAATCGGGCTGAAATGCCGGAGTGATAATTTAAACGCCGT
>JASJGU010000367.1:0-26750 GCA_033791385.1 Desulfuromusa sp. | reverse complement strand
CCACGATGGGACATGCCGATAACAACATGCTTGAGCGAAAGCTCTGCTGCTTTTTCAATTAAATGATCCAGCAGGGGAATCGCCGATTCCGCCCCTTCCAGAGAAAAACGTTTTTGACCAACAAATTTACGGTGTAGAAAGGATTCAAACTTGGTCGCCTGCAACAGCATTTTCATCGTCGCAAGCTTCTTTTCGCGACTTATAGCGGAATGATTGCGGGATTCTTCAGCTTTTTGTTGTAACCATTTACGTTCATCGAGGATCGGAATATGCATAAATTCTAGGCCGAGAGAACGGCAGTAAGTCTGTTTCAGAACATCGACAATTTCTTTGAGGGAGGCTTCGGGAAGAATAAAATTACGGGTCGCAAAGGTTCGTTGCAGGTCTTTTTCTTCCAGTCCGAATTTGGAAATTCGAAGCTGCGGATGATCCAGTTCACAGGGCGTTAGAGGATCCACGCAGGCGTAAAGATGGCCAATATCGCGGTAGCGATGGATCATCGCTTGAACCGCTGCAGGCTTGTGATCAGGGGCACGAAGATCTTCGTTTTCCATGCCCAGTTCAAACCCTTGAAAAAATGATCGCCACTCCTCGGGGAGTTGTTGGGGATCTTCCTTAAACATCTGGTACTGAGTTTCTATCCACTCCGGACTGACATTATCAATAACGCTCATTTTTTAACTCGCAATTCATTATTGTGTACGGTTTAACTCTAGCGATCAGCAAAAAAATGCAGATATGAGTATAAAGCAGGCTTCTGTTTGCCGCAATAAAGTTAGCAAAATAAAGAGCATGCAAAGAAATAAACCCACTTCATTAAGACAGACAAACAAACTATTGACTCAGCATAGCCTTAGCTGCTATGCTCGAAGCATTCTAGACAGACGAAAGGAGCAGAATATGGCGATGGAAGTCTCTGGCTCTACGAGTATCGCAGCTCAAGCGATGTCAACCAATAAAACCCAGTCAGGATTTGATGTCCTGACCAAAACTCTGGAAAAAACAGAGCAAATGCAAACCGGTGAACAGCAGCGACTGGAAATAGCAGAACAGACCGGAAAAGGTCAGACTATCGACATCAAAGCTTAATTTCAATCTCAGCAGATCCCGCTTAAAGCCCTGTATTGGTTCACTACCGATGCGGGGCTTTTTACGCTTCAATCGCATTTAGCCCACAGGGACGGCCGTCTTTATTCAGGCGAACAAAAGTCACTGAAATACTGAAGACTTCTTTTTCCTCAGAGGCGCCGGGAGCATCGGCAAAAACCACGACGCCATAGGTCGCAGAGGTTCTGCCCTGTTTAATCTTTTCCGTATGAAAACGGAGAATAGATCCATTTTCAACCCGATATTTAAAACGACAGGCATCCATCCCGACCGTCACCAAGTTGCAACGAGAATATTCTCGTGAAGCAGCCATCCAGGCATTTTCATCAACCCATTTCAGCATCACTCCGCCAAACAGGTAACCATGGTGATTCAGGTGTTCTGGGCGAACCAGAGTGAAGTTATCCATGCTCCCCCCTTTTACTGGCATCATACTGTTCTTCTGCGTGATATGAAGAGCGCACCAATGGCCCCGCTTCAACGTGGGCAAAGCCCAGAGCAAGCCCTTGTTCGGCATAGTCAGAAAATTCTTGCGGCGGCACATACCGCTGCACCGGAAAGTGATTGCGGGTTGGGGCCAAGTACTGCCCCAAAGTCAGCAACTGGCAGTCGTGCTGACGCAGGTCAGTAATGACCTGAAGAACTTCCGCCGCTGTTTCCCCCATGCCCAACATCAGCCCAGATTTGGTAATAACTGCAGGTTCAAGCCGATAAACTTCCGCCAGAAGAGACAGGCTGCGCTGGTATTCGGCTTCAGGGCGCACTTGCGAGTAGAGTCTGGGCACCGTCTCAACATTATGTCCTAGAATATCAGGCTTTTCTGCAAGGATACTGGCAAGAGCTTGCCAATTCCCCTGCAGGTCAGAAATCAGCAACTCAATCCGACATTCGCTGGTCAATTTACGAATTTCTCTGATTAAATTGACAAACTGACTGGCTCCACCATCGACAAGATCATCCCGGGTCACGGTGGTAATAACCGCATGGTTGAGTTCCAACTCATAAATAGCTTTAGCCACCTTCAACGGCTCTTCAGGATCAGGTGGGGCAAGATGGCCGCTGCCAACATTGCAAAAGCGACAGTGCCGACTACAAATAGTCCCCAGAATCATAAAGGTCGCCGTCCCCTGACTCCAGCACTCCCCTTGATTTGGACAAGCAGCACTGCGGCAAACAGAGTTAAGACCATTCAGACGATGGTATCGGTCGATCCTGGTATAATTTGCACCCGCAGGAAATTTAACTTTGAGCCAGTCAGGTTTGCGGATCGGATTCCCTTGCATCTCTCTCCTGCCTTATCTGCCGATTAAACTAAGTGAGAAGATAAATGTTACAGATTTAGATAACATTTCGCGATCAAAAAAAACAAGGCCCGATTGTTTAATACAATCGGACCTTGAGATTGAACGTAAAACGACTGAAACTATACTGCTTCGAAGTCAGACTTACCAACTCCACAGAGTGGACAGACCCAATCTTCCGGGATATCTTCAAAACTGGTTCCCGGGGCAATGCCACTATCAGGATCACCTACAGCCGGATCATAAATGTAACCACAGACAAGACAAACATATTGTTTCATTGGAACCTCCTTGGTTAAAAACCTATCGTGAAAAAATCGTGGGGTGAAACTTATCAGTTTTAGTTGATCATTACAATACTGGTTATACTGTTTTTACATGAAAAAATTCTCAACTGAGCATTAACATAAGTTCTTTGACTGTCTTTTCAATCCCTTCAGCCGCCTCGCTTATACTACCAGCGAGCATATACGCCGGGGAAGTGATAATCTTATTTTCCTTATCAATAACAAATTCGTTAACCGGGCAGGAAATGTGCGTTGCGCCCATTGACGAAACTGCCCCTGCCGTTTCTTTATCTGTACCAATTGTAACCCGAGGATCCAGCTTGTCGGCACCAAGAACCTTAGCAACCAGCGCTGGAGCAATACAGACCGCTGCCAGGGGCTTCTTGGCGGCCACAATGTCCTGAATCAGCCTGGCAACTTCTGGATGAACCTCACAGTCAGGCCCTTTAAAAGCAAAATCACAGAGATTTTTTGCTGCGCCAAAACCTCCGGGGATAAATAGTGCGTCTATATCTGTAGCGCTAACTGTTGCAATATCGCTTATTTCGCCACGTGCAATTCGCGCCGATTCCTCCAAAACGTTGCGACTGGCCCCTGCGACAGGTTCTCCAGTTAAGTGATTAACGACGGCCTGCTCCATATTGGGGGCCATGATAACAACTTCTGCCCCGGCGCGATTAAGAGCCAGCAAACTAATGACGGTCTCATGAATTTCGCTGCCATCGTAGACACCGCAGCCGGAAAGGATAACACCCACTTTTGCCATGGTAACCTCCTGATCAATGGTTATTGTCGCTGTTAACAAATTTCAAAAATAGATGTCCAAAGCATAGCAGACAATTCAGATTTGCGCCTTGGGAACCTTAGTTTCTTGGATAAAGCACCGCAATACCATGGGCGATTTGAGTCCCCAATGCCCTGAGTTGGTGCGGCTCATTGGAATCCCAATAAACGGAATCACCGGCATTTAAAATATAGGTTTCCGTTCCATGTTTCAGCTCGACCTGCCCTTCGAGAATATAGAAAAATTCTTCTCCGGCATGTCGCACCGGTTGCGATTGGTCAGTCTGAGCCGGATCAAATTCAACCAGAAAGGGTTCCATGTGTTTATGTTTTTTTCCATAAGCCAGGGAGTGATAAAAGTAGGGTTGCGGGGCACCACCATGACTAGGACGACGGTTCATTCGCCCAGCATCATCAGCTCGAACGACCAGGCATTTCTGGGTGTTATCTTCCTCTTCAAAAAAAGTTTGCAGTGTTACCCGAAGAGCTTTGGCTACTCGCAGTAGCGTTGCCAATGGCGGAATTACTTGATCATTTTCGATCTGAGACAATAGAGGCTTGGAGAGTTCGGTGGAATCAGAAAGATCCTGCAGAGTCATACGTTGCTTCTGCCTGAGCTCGCGAATCTTCTGACCGATTTGCAGCTCCTTGACTTCGGTTCTAAATTCGTTCATTTCTATCCCTTGGCTACCAATTGAAATAAACTTTTAGCGCCCATTTGCTTAGCAGTCAAGCTTTGATGACTCGCAAAAAGCAATAAGATAGAGTTGTTGGTATTGGACGCCCATTTATCTACTATGGTAAAAGTGACAATTGGATATTTTTGCAATGGGGATTTGTATGCCGGAACCGAAACAAAAGAATACCATTGAAGCGATTCTGTTTGATCTTGATGGAACCCTGCTGCGAGTTCAGATGAAGGAATTTATTCCACAGTATATCCTTGGATTATCAGTATATTGTGCCGACCGGGTCAAACCGAAAAAATTTGAAAAGGCGTTACTTGCAAGCATCCGCGACCTGATCCATACCGAAGGTGATAGCTCTATGACCAATGAGGAGCGGGTCTACAACGGAATGCTGAAAAATTTAGCCCTTCCCGAGTCGGTCATGCGTAAAAGCCTGGCCCATTTTAAGGACAATGGTCTGGCGGGGCTGGAAGAGTGGATTCAGCCCATCCCGCTGGCCGTAAAGATTGTTAAAGATTGTCAAAAAAAAGGAATCCCCTTGGTTTTGGCAACCAATCCAGTTTTTCCCAAGTTCATGATTCAAGCCCGGATGCAATGGGCGGGGCTGGAAGAAGACTCTTTCACCCATATGACCAGTTTTGAAAATAGTCATTATTGCAAACCGCAGGCGGGATATTTTCAAGAAATCGCTGATCAGATTGAGGTTGATCCCCAAAAATGCCTGATGATTGGTAACGATACCAGCCATGATCTGGCTGCCAGTGCAATCGGAATGAAAACTTATCTGGTCGATACCTGGCTGGTTGACCGTGGCGGTTCCGAATGGCCCTGTGAAAATCGTGGTGACCATAGTTCATTACAACAGTTTTTATTTGAGCATCTGGTTTAACGTAGCAAAGAAAATTGATTCATTTCATATTCAGCAACTTCATCATTCCCAAAAGGATTCACCTTTGAGCCTAATAACTGAAGAAATCATCCACCATGGTCGCATCCTGGATCTAGCTCGAGAAGTCCATATAATGCCGGATAATAGAGAGTCAGTCTTTGAAATTATTCGCCATCCAGGGGGGGCTGCAGCGCTACCGATTCTGGACGACGGGCGACTGTTGTTAATCCGACAATTCCGTCCTGCTGCACGGGACTATGTCTATGAAATTCCAGCTGGCCGCTTAGAAGTTGGAGAAGATGCTGGCCGTTGTGTTACACGCGAACTGCAAGAGGAAGTCGGCTACTGCCCAGGCAAGCTTGACACCTTGGGGTATATCTATAGCAGTGTCGGGTTTTGCAATGAACGGATTTATCTATTTATCGCAACTCAACTGAAACAAACTCAAACGGCTCATGAACCGGATGAATTTATTGAGCCGCTGGTTGTCACTCTGGACGAAGCACTGGAGATGATATCTGCCGGAGCAATCATCGATGCAAAAACTCAGATTGCGCTATTGCGTTATGCCATCCAGCCCAGAGATAAGTCATGAAAATGTCACGACTTGACCATTACCCGTCGCCGGTTGATCTCCCCTTCAACCGAGCCAGCCTGAACGATAGTTTTCATCCGGCATCTCCCGATCAAGATCCGGGAGGAGATGGAGTCTGGCTACTCCTACAGGGGCTGAACCTCTTAACCATCGATTCAGAACAGGGTCAAAAACTACCAGAAGGTGATTCCCCTTTTTTGACAACCACCTCTCCTCCCCTTTATATCGGCCAATGGCAGGGACGACCCTGCCGCTTATTGCACATTGCAGACAGTATGGATTTGCCCCCACACCTGCATAAACAACCCTTGCGAGCAACGGAACCAAAGCTATCGATAGAGATACTTTCACTGGCTGGTATCGGACAAATGATCCTGCATTGGGAGCAAAGCAGTAGGCACTGCGGTCATTGTGGAGAAAAAACGATCAGGCTTCCAAATGAATGGGGAAAAGAATGTCAGGCCTGCAATAGCCATCACTATCCACGGATTCATCCCTGCGTGATCGGACTGGTGATCAAAGGAGATGAAATTCTCCTCGCCCGCAAAGCCGAATGGGCCGACGGCCGCTACAGCCTGGTGGCAGGATTTGTCGAATTTGGTGAATGCCTGGAAGAGGCGATGGCGCGTGAGACGGCTGAGGAAACAAATATCCAGATCAAAAATATCCGTTATCTCGGAAGTCAGTCCTGGCCATTTCCAAGTCAGTTGATGTGTGGATTTGTCGCCGATTATGCCGGTGGAGAAATTGAACTGTGCGATAAGGAATTGGCCGACGCAAAATGGTGCAAGCTTGATCAGCTACCAAACTTGCCACCAAAGCGCAGCATTGCCCGGCACCTGATTGACCGAGCCGGAGAATTCTTGCCATAAGGCGAACCTTACCATTTATCACTAAGGGGCTGTAAATAAATAACGTGGTTAATGTTGCGCTCAGATTTGGGGCAGATTTGGCTGAACGGATTGAAACAAACCGCAGATGTAGCAGGGCTACGTTGAGGATTTGGTGATTGAAGTTCGGTCAAGGATGGCCTGAAGATGAGAGGCAAGATGGTCATGTTATTTAGTTACAGCTCCTAAGCAGAAACCAGAAAGAGAGTTAATCCCTATCATGAAATATATCGGAGCCCATGTGAGCGCCTCAGGGGGGGTATTTAATGCGCCCCTGAATGCGGTGGAGATAGGCGCAACAGCTTTTGCCCTATTTACAAAAAATCAAAAACAGTGGAAAAGCGCACCGCTGACTGAAGAAGCTATTGCGAAGTTTAAAGATAACTGTCAAAAGCACCAATTCAATCCGGAGCAGATTCTTCCCCACGACAGCTATTTGATCAACCTTGGCCATCCAGAAACAGAAAAATTGGAGAAATCGCGCCTTGCCTTTACTGATGAGCTGCAACGTTGCCAACAATTAGGCTTGGTCTACCTCAATTTCCATCCAGGGACCCATTTAAAACAGATGAGCGAAGCAGATTGTTTAAGTCGAATTGCCGAATCGATCAACCTCGCTTTGCAACAAACAACTGGTGTCACTGCGGTTATCGAAAATACCGCCGGTCAAGGAAGCAACCTTGGCTACCGTTTTGAACATCTGGCTGAGATTGTCGAACAAGTCGAGGACAAAAATCGAGTTGGGGTCTGTCTGGACACCTGCCACACCTTTGTTTCGGGTTACGAATTACGTGGGGGGGAAGCGTGTGAAAAAACCTTTGCGGAATTTGAGCAAGTTGTCGGCTTTAAATACTTAAAAGGAATGCACCTGAACGATAGCAAAACGCCCTATGGCAGCAAAGTTGATCGCCACGCACCACTTGGAGCCGGGGAAATCGGCTGGGACTGTTTCAAATACATCATGGCGGATGATCGTTTTGATGGTATCCCTCTGATTTTGGAAACAACAAATCCGGAACTGTGGCCACAAGAGATTGTAGAATTGAAGCGGCTTGCCGGGATATCTGAATAACTGAGACAATCAACCTGGCACAGAAGGCATCTCACGGACGTAAAAAAAGTGAAACTTCAGAACCACGGTGAAGTTTCACTTTTTTTTCTCAAGGCAATTAAAAATCTTGGACTACAACTGTCTGGTAAAGTTGCATGAATCTGTTATCAGCTGAACCTTTTAATGCCGGCCCGTGGCTGCCTTATGAAAGTTATGACAAATGCCACATTCCCGATTCGCCCTGCCAGTCTTTATCTAGCGATCTTTCTGCTGGCTCTCACCGGGTTATTTGCGAAACTGCATTAAGGGGTATCAGATTTGTATTTTGCTAGCCGCCCTCGGGGTCATCAAGTTGAAGCTCATGCATCAGCTCAAAGTCAGGTCATTCAAAATCGATCCTTTTTGGAACAAAAAAAAAGCCTCGATCCATGTGGAATCGAGGCTTTTTACGTTGCAAATCAGAACTTCTCTGAACACCAGATGCTGTTCATCTCTTTATTCATGTATCGCTTTGTCCCCCCAGATTTCTTTCACTCTCTGGTCACGACCACACCCCCAACGGTAATAGTTATAGCGGATCGGATTTTCCTTGTAATAGTCCTGATGATAGCTCTCTTCCCCCTGAATCGGCCAGAAGATTGTCGCCGGCAGAATCGGCGTCACTATCTTCTGATCAGGGAACATTGCCTGGGTTTCCACTTTTGATTCCTCGGCAACCTTCTTTTCCAGATCGTTGGCTACGAAAATCGCGGCCAGATAACTGTGCCCACGGTCGCAGAATTGTCCGCCGTCGTCAAAGGGATCGATATGGAGCCAGTAGTAATCAAGCAACTGCTTGTAACTCAGCTTCTGCGGGTCATAGGTAATTTCGACCGCTTCATAATGCCCGCTATGATTGCCATTGTAGGTCGGATTTTCTATCGTTCCACCGGCAAAACCGGAAATAACATCAGTGACCCCTTCCAGTTTTTCAAAATCCGACTCCATACACCAGAAGCAACCACCAGCGACAACCGCTGTCGCGGCAAATGCGTGAGTGGTGATGGAAAGTAGCATTACACTCAGGATAAAAATTCGTTTCGTTTTCATAACCTTACCTTTCATAACCGGCAAACAACAAATTCATAAAACCCGGCAATACTGACGAGCAGCCTTGCGCAAGGCTGTTATTTGAACAATGTGATGTATTCACCATAACCTTCCTTTTCGAGGTCGGCTAGTGGGACGAAGCGCAACGATGCTGAGTTCATACAGTAACGCAAACCAGTCGGGGCGGGACCGTCGTCAAATACGTGCCCCAAATGGGAATCTGCATATTTACTACGCACTTCGGTACGGACTGAGAAGAAGCTGCGGTCCTCTTTCTTAACGATATTGTTCGGCTCCAGTGGCTTGGTGAAACTCGGCCAACCGGTTCCTGATTCATACTTGTCCATGGAGCTGAAAAGCGGTTCACCAGAGACAATATCTACATATATTCCTGTTTCATGATTGTCCCAGTAGGGGTTATTAAAAGGTCTTTCTGTGCCATTTTCCCGGGTAACTTCATACTGCAATGGACTCAGTCGTTTGCGAAGTTCCGCATCGCTCGGTACACTGTAATTGTGTTTCGGGACCATGGACTGATCGTTCATCATATCGTCATTTTTTTTCATCCCATCAGAGTTCGTCATCTCGTCAGACTTCATTGCTTGCGACATGCCCATGTCGTCAGCCATGTTCTTCATCTCCTTCCCCTGCACCTGATAAAAGCCAAACATCACCAGTGGTAGGCTGAGGAGCGCAATTTTTAGAATTTTCATCTGATCCTCCATTTTTTTTGTGTCCGAAGCCAGAAGCCGCGGATTAGTTGGTTGTCTTTGATTGCATGATACCAATTCCGTGTAACAACAGGTTAACGTCTGTATAAAGATTGGGTAAAGATTGGATGGGAGCTTTAGGGATGGGAGTTTCAGGTGTAATTACTTTTTCAAATTGGTTAAAGCTCTTCAAAATTCCCCATAAAAAGTAACACATTGAAAGATATAAATATTTGCTGATGATGGCTATGAAGTTGTTATTACCAAAAGAACCGTCACCATTGCTAACGATATGGAAATGATTACCAAAAAACTGATGCTGAAACGACTGGAGAAAAAGGGCAACCTGACTATTCCACCAAATACACCCCTGATGGAATTCACACTAGGTGGAATAAAATATCAGAGAGCCAAAAAAATCATAGCGTGGGCATCTTTTGACACTGTCATTATCGCTTCGGGAATGGACCCGGAAGATGATCTCTATCAACAATTGCCAGCAGCAGGAAAATCGGTACAAATTGTTGGTGATGCGGATGATTCAGCAGATATTTACGCTGCGACGCAAACAGGAGATCTTGCCGCAATAAATCTTAACTATCTTTTTCTGCAACAAAGCCCCTAATATTGGGCTTTGTTTGGTGCTGATCGCCCCACAGCTCTCAAATTCTTGCAGAAAAAAGGTGGGTAAGTTTTATGCTAACTTTTTTGACCACAAACTGGCTCAGCCTCTGTCTGCTTTTTCTACACCTATCGGTCATCACCTTCCTTATATCAATAATAATTCTACAGCGACGTGAATCTGGCGCAACCCTCGCCTGGATTCTGGTTATTATCTTTCTGCCTTTTCTCGGAATGCTTGCGTTTTGGTTGCTGGGTACCACACGGATAAGGATACTGCGCCGGAAAAGACACCGTGCGGAGCAACATCTGGTACCGTCTCTTTCCCGCTTTAAGAGTCAGCAGAAATTATCCGACACTGATGAACTGGTTGCTAGTTCTCTCTATTCCCTTGCCGCCAAGCTCGATGAGTGCGGCCCCCAACCTGGCTGCGATGTTGAAATGTATCGCGATGGGAGCAAAGCACTTGATGCGATTGAACAGGCCATCAATGCCGCACAGGAACATATCCATCTTACTTATTACACCTGGGAGCCAGACAATACTGGCCGGCGTTTCTGTCAGGCCTTAACAAGAGCAGCCGACAGAGGAGTTGAAGTCCGCTTACTATTGGATGATGTTGGCTCCTACTCAACCAAAACAAGTTTCTTTGCCCCACTCATTTCCGCCGGGGGAGAGGTCGCTCGATTTCTGCCGCTTAATCTTTTTAGCCGTCAAGTTTCAGTCAATAACCGTAACCACAGAAAAATTGTGGTGATAGATGGCAAGATCGGTTTCACCGGCAGCATGAATATTGGTGACCTTTACGCAGGGTTATCAGGCCCGTGGAACGACTTGCATCTGCGTGTCAGCGGGCGAGTTGTTTATGAATTACAAGGAGTCTTCTGTCAGGACTGGTTTCATGCAACTGGTCAGGATATAGCAACAAAAGAATACTTCCCAAACATGCATTATCATGGGGATGTTTGTGCTCATTTTTTGGCGAGTGGCCCTTCAGATGAACGCTGGCGAACGATTCACACATTGCTGTTTGTTGCGATCAATACCGCACTGGAAAGGGTTTGGATAGAAACTCCTTATTTTGTTCCAGACCCACCGATAACCATGGCACTACAAACTGCTGCGCTGCGTGGGGTCGACGTCAGATTATTACTGCCCAATCGTTCGGATCATTTCCTGGTGGACTATGCAGGCCGGTCTTTTTTTGATGAGTTGATAGAAGCGGGAGTACGTATTTTTAAAATGGACGATGTCATTCCCCATGCTAAGACCGCTGTCATTGATCAGGTTTTTTCAACAGCCGGATCGGCCAACATGGATCAACGCAGCTTTCGCCTGAACTTTGAAGGAAATCTGTTTTTCTTTGGAAAGAAAATCGCTGCTGAATTGGAAAAAGATTTTCTCCACCAATGCCAATCTGCTCATGAAGTCACCGCAGAAAAACGCAAGCGACTACCCCACACTCAGCGACTACAGGAAGGATTCGCTCGAATTTTAGCTCCCCTTCTTTGAATTTTGAAATTCTCTTTAGTCAGTAACAATCCTCTCCACCACATCGTTAAAGTCGAATATTTATATATTTTGTTTATTATTAAAAAATTTTCGGTTAGGATGCCTATAGTGACTTTTAAGGATTGAAGTTGCACTGTCGTCTTGATTTAATCAGGGAGACAATCAGGATACGGGATACGAGATGAAACAGTTATTCCCCAGGTTCATCATATTGGTGGGTATTACACTTTTTATCGGCTGTTTTTTTGCCTTTGATCTGCAGCAGTACCTAACACTCGACTATTTAAAATCCCGCCACATCTTCTACAAACAATACTACCTACAGAATCCAACCTTAACGCTACTGCTTTACTTCATTTTTTATTTGACCCTGACAGCAATGTCCATTCCCTGCTTGTCCGTCGTCATTTTAGCTGGAGGTGCTCTGTTTGGTTTTCCGGTCGCTTTACTGGTCATTTCATTTGCTGATGTGATTGGATCGACACTGGCCTTTCTCAGCTCGCGCCACTTGTTTGGCAAATACTTACAAGACCGTCATTCTGCTCGGTTGAGAGCAGTCAATCACGGCATAGCCCGTGAAGGTGGTTTTTATCTTCTCTATCTCAGGCTGATCCCCCTCTTCCCCTGTTTTCTTATCAACCTGCTTATGGGCCTCACCAAGATGCGCATGGCAACGTTTTACTGGATCACCCAGATTGGCAAATTTCCCCACAATGCCCTTTATGCTAACGCAGGGACGCAAATCAGTAAATTAGACTCGTTCGTGGGAGTTTTTTCGCCGGGGATAGTTGTTTCTTTTACCCTGATCGGTTTTTTTCCACTCATCGTGAAAATGGGGTTGCAACAAGTTAAAGTTCGCAGGAAAATATATCCGCCGCAGGAAAATCAACACATATGAACATGAAAATAAAAACAAAGGAGAAGGTAATATGAAACAAACCAAAATTGGAATAATCATCTGTGATCGCTATCGCAGGTGTGCCGGCGGAAAATGTTTCAGATCTGTACGCAATAGAGAAGGGGCATTTGCTCGTTATAAGGACATGGATATTGAGGTTGTCGGATATACATCTTGCGACGGCTGCCCTGGCGGGAATATTGAATATGCAGTAGAAGAAATGAAAGCAAACGGAGCAGAGGTCGTACATCTTGCCACTGGGCTCGTTGTTGGATATCCACCTTGTCCACATATCACCTATTTTCATGATTTCATCAAAGCAAGATATGGCCTTAAAGTTGTTTATGGCACCCATCCCATCCCGCAAAAATACCTGAACATGCATACTCAGTTGAAAACATGGGACGATCCAAAATGGGAACAAATTATTCAACCGACAATGGCCGATGGTGAAATTCGCTTAGCCTATGACTAACAAACACCTTCAAAAGAGCAGAGCGAGTCGAAATGACACTTCATTCATTTTTTTGTGTTCATGATGAAATAAAACATAAAAACGACAAAGGACATCAACGTGTATAAATACTTATTTGGTCCAGTCCCTTCGCGGCGGCTGGGAATGTCGCTTGGGGTGGATTTAGTCCCCCGAAAGGTCTGCTCCCTTGATTGTGTTTATTGCGAGGTTGGCAAGACGACAAAGCTGACACTCGAAAGAAAAGAATACATTCCCTTCGCTAAAATCATCCAAGAGTTAACAAATTATTTTGAAAACAATCCAGACCCCGACTACATTACCTTTTCTGGTTCAGGAGAACCCACACTGAATAGCAGAATAGGAGATGTAATTGAATTTATAAAACAAAATAAACCTGAAATTCCTATTGCGGTGTTAACCAATGGGACACTGCTTTACGATCAGCAAGTCAGGAATGAACTAAAATCTGCAGACGTTGTCCTTCCTTCGTTAGATGCAGCAACAGAAGAAATATTCAAAAAAATAAATCGTCCTCCAGCGACGCTTACATTCAAAAAATATCTCCAGGGACTCGTTGATTTCAGTAGTGAATTCACAGGAAAAATCTGGCTGGAGGTTTTTATTCTTCCAGGCTATAACGACAGCGACAACGAATTAAAAGAATTAAAAAAAGCAATTCTTAAAATCGGCCCCGATTCTATACAAATAAATACTTTGGACAGACCGGGGACGGAAACAAATCTACGCGGAGCAACGATAGCTGAACTTCGCAGAGCAGTTGATCTTTTAAATTTAGATAATGTTGAAATTATTGCGGCTGCACCACAAAGAAAAAACATTTTGTCCTACCGAAGCGATGCAGAGACCGCAATTTTAGAAACCATAGCAAGGCGCCCTTGTACCCTGGACGATCTGGTACAAATATTGGGAATGCATAGAAGCGAAATCAACAAATACCTAGATGTGTTAGACGCAGAAAGTAAAATCAAAGCCGTACGACAAGCCCGAGGGATTTTTTATCAAACGAGTTGAGATTGCTGCGAGCAATGAGCTGGCATCACCAAGCCACCATTACGCTCGTGAGGGGGAAACAAAATTGTGAATCCTGATGATGATTGCATATTCATCATACCTGCAAAACGCTTACCCTATGGCCATATTTAGATGAAATAGCACACCTTTTCTTTTACCTACTTTAAGAGAGATAACTCGCAATATCCACCTCGTCAATCTGACCGGGGTCAAGATATTCCCGTGCATAATCCAGATAGACACCACTGCGCAGAAAAAGATCAAAAAGATCCGGGTCAATGTGCTGGTCTTTTTTGAAGAAACTCATGACGCGTATCGAATCGCTCAGTTTTTTAGCCTTTTTGTAGGGTCGGTCCGAAGCTGTCAAGGCTTCAAAGATGTCGGCGATAGCCATCATTCGGGCAGTCAGCGATATCTGATCTTTATTCAATTTTTTCGGGTAGCCGTTACCATCCATTGTCTCGTGATGACCTCCTGCTATCGCCGGGACTTCCCTGAGATGTTTCGGATAGGGCAGTTTCTCAAGCATAATGATTGTCTGCACGACATGATCACTAATTTTGTAGCGTTCTTCTGCGGTCAGAGTGCCACGCCCGATCTTGAGATTATATAGTTCACCCTGGTTGTAACGATATTCAGGAACGTTGATTTTAAAACCCCAGTGGTTGTCCGCAGGGATCCGTTCCCCTTCACTTCGTTCGATCAGGTGATCGACTCTGTCGGCAAGAATGCACTCCTCGGCTGGCAATTCTACTTTTGGCTGCCGGGATCTGCGTTTTTCCTCTTCCCAGGAGATACCGACCCGATTGTCAAGCGTTCGATACCAGGTTCTCTGGGCGATTTGCTCAAGGCGTTCAACCTGCTCTGGAGTGACTATTTCGTCACCGAGGTTGCAACCCGCGACAAAGAGGAAATCCTCATCAATCTCCCGTTGCTCCCGGTCGAGGATTTTTCGCAAGGCTGGCCTGTCACCACCATCGGCAACCTGCTCCCAGTAGCGGATTTCGGCATCTCTTTTCAAGATCTCAAAACGGGTGCGGATTTCGTGGATACGATCATAAATTGTTTCAAGCTTGGTGGCCTTGTCGACAACATACTCTGGCGTTGTCACCTTGCCACAATCGTGCAACCACCCGGCAAGATGCAGAGCCTCCCAGCCATCTTCATCAAGCTGGTAGTCC
Organism: Desulfuromusa sp.; assembly: GCA_033791385.1. Taxonomy (GTDB): domain Bacteria; phylum Desulfobacterota; class Desulfuromonadia; order Desulfuromonadales; family Geopsychrobacteraceae; genus Desulfuromusa. The sequence goes on along the minus strand of JASJGU010000367.1, from coordinate 11,640 downwards.
TTAAACAGACCATCATCCTGACAGGCGGCCTTGGCCAGCATCTTGGCCAGAACAGGAACGCGCTGACAATGTCCTCCGGTGTAGGGAGATTTCGCGTCGATGGCACCCGCAAGGAGATGCATAAAGGAATCCATCAAGCGTTTCTGCATCTCCAGCAGATGCCTGCTTTCCAGTGAAACAGAGGCAAAGCCTGAAAATGTCCGCACAAAATCCATACGTCCCACGGAAGCTTCATTTTCAAGGCTCTCATCCGTCACTTTATGCAGCAGACACAACAAGCCAATACCTTCATCCTTGCGGTTCCGCAGAGGAAAAGCAGTGACTTCAATCACCTCAACATCAAACATCCTGAAAAGCTCACTCAAGCCATCATTATCATCCTTGCGTAGCAGCCAATGGCTGACATTGCTCTGTCTGGCAGCATCTGCCAGGGACTGTTTTCCAACCACAGAGTACGAAGGCAGCCCCTCAAGCCCGCTCTTCCCCTTGTCCCTGCTGAACAGGGCAACAGGCTTCAGCATGTCGTTTGTGTCATCGACAAACCAGGTCAGCACCCCGTCTGTTTCACTGACATTTAAGGTCTCCTCGGTGATCTGTTCGAGCATAGAGTCAAAATTCTGTTCATTGGCCAACGATTTGAGCAAAGCAAGAAATCGGCTGATCGTGTTTTTCATCAGTTCCATCGACCGAGCCAGTTCATCAACCTCCTTGATTTTAGAATGCAGAACCCGCGGCTGATCAAACTTAAACTGGCTGATCATGACAGCTTCCTCAGCAAGCTTGTTCAAATCTTTTGAGATCATCCGGGCAACAAAAGAAGCGAGCGGAATTGACAAAAGGAGAATACCCAAAGTTATCAGGAGGGACCGCCTGACCATAGCAATCACGTTGGACAATAGTTCTTCAAGCGGGGAAAGCATGACCAGGGTCAGCTCACGACCTTGTTCACTGAGCGTGAATGTACGGGCAGATCCGTGCCAGTCTTTCCCCTGATATTGAAACTGCAACGGCCCCGCATGCAACAGATTCTGCTTATTCATGAAAGAAAAGATTTCGCTGCCCAGTTCGCCAATGTGGGCAATCTTAAAATGATCACCATCCAGTTTGATAATGTTTTGTCCCGGCTTGTTGTAAGCGATGATCATCCCGTCAGCGTCAATCAGAGCGATTTCAGAACTTGTCGTCAACATATATTGGCGTAGAGTTTCAGAGAGCTGCATCAGCGTGACATCAGCAGCTATGACTGTCCTTGAACCGGGCTTCCGATAGGAAATCGTCGTACCGATTTCCTTCAAAAAATAAAACAGATAAGGCTCAACGCCCGAGACTCGCTCTGTTTGCAGAGCCTGAATGTACCAAGGTCGTATTCTAGGGTCGTATTCAGTTGCTTCGGGAGGACGGCGCAACAGCTCCAACATCGCTCCGTCGTAGAAAAATCTCTCCAGAAACTTTTTTCCACTTAGCAAGTCAGTCGTAATATGGTCAACAACGTAAGCGGTCTGTTCTGGAGCGAAGAAAAGCTCACGAACGCGGCCGGTAGCCACCGTGCGGACAATAAAATAATCACCATTTTCGTAACCGATTTGCAACCCTGCAAGTTCCGTCTTCCCTGCCAGAGCAGCAACTAACACGCTCAACTGTTGCAACCGTTCATCAAGGGTCTCAGCCTCCATGACAGGCGTCATAGAGAGGAGATGAACCGTATCGAATATGGGCTTATATGTGTGTTGAATATCTTTTAAAAATGCGCCCATTGTCTGATCATATTCCAGGGCAACTTCGGTCAAGACGATGTTTTTAGTGTCTCTGTAGTTGTGCCAGACAAGGATGCCGCCAACGATGAGGATAAAAACAATAAAGAGAGAATTGATCGTCAGATAAAAAGAAGGTCTATAGCTTTTTTCATTTATCATTTAAGATCCTAGAGAGATTTGATTATCAGCACAATTTAACATGTCTTCAGAATATCATAATTTCTTTAATAGTTTAAATCAGCTGATTAATTCCTATTCCAGGCAACCTAATTTGTGTATCTCCGTAACTCATGAGACGTGATCCAGAGTGCATTTCATCAATGGCAATACAGGCTCTTGATCAGTGCATCTTAAACTCTCCCAATTCTTCTAATCAAGTAACCCTCAGCAGCCAGCCAGTTTACAAATAAAGATTCAGATCTACAAATCCCACTCAAAACTCTTTTTGTGCATATGCACACTTTTAACCTTGACAAAGTCCACCGGACAGCCTAACCTTATTTTGTGCATATGCACACAGTGGTTGCAGAAACCAATCGTTTAATCACTTGCACTCCTGCAACCAGCACCGACAACAAACAACTTAAAGGAGGCAATTATGCCAGGAAGAGATGGAACAGGGCCGCAAGGTCAAGGGGCAATGACAGGAAGAGGTCTGGGAGTCGCTGATCAAGATCAAGCAGTTGGAAGCGGGCGCGGACAAAGACCTGGACAAGGTCAGGGTTTAGGATTGGGTCGTAACCAAGAGCTGGCGAACCAACAGGGACGTGGTTTAGGCGCCGGTTCTGGTCGTAATCAAGGTTCAGGTCGCGGCAGAGGAAAACGTTAAATCAGCGGACAGATATCTGGATAAATAACAAAAACCAATCGGCATGAGTTATAAAAACAACCCAGGCCGATTATAGCTGGAGTACAAAATATGCTAGTAGCAATAACTGCACTGGACAATTCATTACAATCGGAAATCGATCCAAGATTTGGACGAGCCGCTTATTACATGATTGTGAATACTGAAACGGATGAAGTCACAGCCCACAATAACAGCACCGGCGTCGGTGCCTCAAATGGCGCTGGCACCGGTGCAGCACAAACCTTGTCAGAGTACGGAGTGCAAGCTCTTTATACCGGGAGTGTCGGACCAAAAGCTGCGGCAGTCTTGGAAAAAGCAAATATTCCTTACTACGAAAACATGACTGGAACAGTTCAGGGTGTGCTTGATCAACTGAAAAAAGGTGCCGTTTCCCAAAGTGCCACACTGGTAGATCAAACCAATTCTGCTCAAGTTGCAAACCAGCCAGTAACAATTAACGCTCCAACTGCCCCCCCCCAGTGTCCTGGCGCTTTACCTGGAGCTGGACAGGGCATGGGAATGGGTCAAGGGCGCGGTCAGGGGATAGGTCGCAGAACGGGACGCGGAATGGGTGCAGGGCGTGGCGCTGGAAGTGGCCAAGGTCGTGGGATGTGTCGCCGCTAGGCTGTTGACTCACCGAGGGTAGATTGAAAGAACAAGGTTCGATATAGTAGATCTCCTTGTGCTCTCAGTCGCCTCATCAATGGAGGTACTTTCGCTATTGAGAGTCTGCCATCCGCAAAGATAGAATCTTTTTAACAATGGAGTTGAACACACAATGATTATTGCAGTTACCGCAAAAGAAGCAACTTTACAATCCGAAGTCGATCCTAGATTTGGTCGCGCCGCTTATTTTTTGATTGCTAACAGCTTAACTGGAGAGGTCTATGCCCACGACAATACCGAGGGTATCGAAGCCAGCAATGGCGCGGGAACCGGTGCGTCACAACTCTTGGCGGAACATAAAGTAGATGTTCTCTATACCGGCCATGTCGGGCCAAAGGCCGCAGAAGTGCTGGACAAAGCAAAAATTGTCTACCACGAAAACGCCACGGGGACTGTTGAAGAAGTTCTAGATCGGCTCGCTCAGGATGTCACTGCTCAGCAGGCCGCCGGCGGCCAAGATGCAACCGTCGCTGCTCCAGAAAACGATGCAATTCGTATTGCGATCCCGGCTGACTCTGATGCAGGGTTACAAGCAGAGCGTTCCGGCCATTTTGGCAAGTGTGCCTATTACATCCTGATTGATATCAAAGACAAGCAGATTCAACAAGTCACACCGCTACTGAATGGCGGACACACTACAGGGGGCTGTTTTGCCCCGGTTATGCTACTGAGCGGTAATCATGTTAAAAAGCTGATTGTCGCCGGGATCGGTGGCCGACCACTCCAGGGGTTCCGTGAAACCGGGATTGAAGTGTATGCAGGTGTCGGACAAACGGTTCAGAACACGATTGACCTATATCTCAATGATCAGCTCTCCCCGATCAGTAATGATCAGGTCTGCGGTGGTGGACCACAGTGATTATTTCTGTTGTCAGCGGCAAGGGTGGTGCGGGAAAAACCACTCTTGCCGCTTCTATCGCCCAAGTTTTTGCAACAGAATTTTATGACCTGGATGTCGATGCCCCCAACGCTGAATATTTTCTACAGCCTGCATTTTCTGAAAAAACTCCAATTACCCAGCCTGTGCCAATATTTTCTGAAGAACTCTGCGACGGCTGTGGAATTTGTACCAAGGAGTGCCGTTTTCATGCGCTGTATAAGATACTGAACACAGTCTATCTGACGGAACCCCTTTGCCATGGTTGCGGTCTGTGCAAAATGGTCTGCCCGCAACAGGCGATCAGTTATCATGATGCTTCGGTCGGCGATATTCGCTCCGGCTATTCGCAGAGAACCAACAACATGGTGCACGTCGGTGACCTGACAATCGGCTCAACCCGTGGTACCTATCTGATCAGTGAAATGGTAAAAAAAATTACTGCAGATAAGCTCTCTGTCATTGATGGCCCGCCCGGAAACTCCTGTGCCGCAGTTGCCGCAATAAAACCGGCAGATCTGGTGGCACTGGTAGTTGAACCGACCCCATTCGGCTTTCACGATATGCAACAGACCGAACAGATCGTACAGCAAATGGGTAAAAACTATCTGATCATTGCCAACAAAGCGATGAGCACAAACGATGTTGATCAATATTTTCAAGACAAAGCGAAAAAGGCGACCCTAACGATTCCACTGGAAGATCGCTATCATAAAGCAAATCTGCAAGGGGAAATTCTCAGCCAGAAGTTCAGTGAAATTCACACCGGACTGCATACAGCGATCAGTCGGGAGCTTGAAAAACTATGACACAGCAGATAGCCATACTCAGCGGTAAGGGAGGTGCTGGTAAAACATCCATTACTGCTTCAATTATCAAAATAATGGATTCCGTTGTCGCGGTCGATGCCGATGTCAACGCGTCAAACCTACCAATCCTGCTGCCTTACTCAACACAATCAACCACCGCCTACTACGGGATGGATATTGCGCATGTCGATCACAATCAATGCACCGGCTGCGGGATCTGCGTGTCCACCTGCCAATTCGACGCAATCAGTCTAAATGAAGATGGTAAAATAGTGATCGATTCCGACTGTGAAGGCTGTGCCGCCTGTGCCTTCGTCTGCCCTGTGGATGCAATCAGCATGGCTGCGCGCAAGGGAGGCGACTGGTATGTCAGTTCCATCGCCAACGGAAAGCTGGTTCACGCCGATTTAATTCCGGGCGAGGACAACAGTGGAAAACTGATTACCAAAGTTCGGAGTGAAGCATCAGCTATTGCAAAAGAGAAGAATATTTCTTACATTGTCATTGATGGGCCGCCCGGAACCAGTTGCCAGGCAATTTCATCCATTACCGGGGTTGATCTGGTCTTGGCCGTTGTCGAGGAAAGCCTCTCTGGACTTTCTGATTACCGCCGTTTGGCAGAACTGATACAGAAGTTTTCTATTCCCCATCTGGTCTTGCTTAACAAAGCGGGTTTCAACGCTGAAGTCGAAAACAACATCGTTCGGGCTGCTGCTGAATTCGATGGAAAAATCATTGGTCGCATCCCCTTCGATCGCAACATCCCACTAGCACTGCAAAGCATGCAATCACTGGCGGAGATGGACGAATATAAAGATACTATTGCAAAACTACTTGAACAGATGACATCATCCTTGAATAACTAATCCTAAATAACAACGAAAAGGATCCGCAAAATGAAGGCTGTAAAAATTGTTGATGGAATTTATTGTGTGCGGGTGAACCTGGAAAACTACCAGCTATTTGAAGGTATGTGGCCCATGCCGAATGGTATTTCGCTCAATTCATATATCGTGCAAGGGGAAAAAACTGCCCTGATCGATCTGATTGAGGATACCGATGGGAAACCGGCAGAGTTTGTAACGGAACTCAATTCGATTCCAGTAGATGCAAAAAATATCGATTACATGATCATCAACCATATGGAACCAGATCATACTGGTTGGCTACCTGAGTTTCACAAACAAAATCCCCAACTGCAATTCTACCTTACTGGCAAGGCAGCCTTAATGCTCAAATCCTTCTGTGGAATTGAGCAGAACGTCCATGTTGTGAAGAATGGTGACACCCTAGATCTGGGACAAGGTAAAGTTCTCAGCTTTCATGAAACGCCGAATATTCACTGGCCCGAAACCATGATGACGTTTGAGCAAAGCAGCGGAACTCTGTTTTCCTGCGATGCGTTCGGTTCCTACGGAAAATTAGAAAGAGTCTTTTTTGATGACCGTCTCTCCACCGAACAGCATGCATTCTACAGCAGTGAAGCACTGCGTTACTACGCAAATATCGTCTCTAGCTTTTCTTCCTTTGTAATCAAAGGAATCAATCAACTCAGTGCTTTAGATATCAAAGTCATTGCACCATCGCATGGAATTATCTGGCGGGAAAACCCGAAAGAAATCATTGATTCCTATGCCCGGTTTGCCAGTTACATGAATGGCCCTGCAGAAGCCGAAGTCACTGTTATCTGGTCAAGCATGTATGGAAATACCGAAAAATTGGTCAACAACGTTGTTCAGGGGGTCCGCAAAGAAGGTCTACCAGTACACGTTCACCGTGTCCCTGATGAACATGTTGGGATTATCCTTGCTTCTGCCTGGAAATCGGCCGGCCTTATTCTTGGAATGCCAACTTACGAATACGAAATGTTTCCACCCATGGCGTGGGTTCTCGATATGTTCAGACGGAAAAAAATCTTGAACAAAAAGGTTCTCCGTTTCGGTTCATCTGGCTGGTCCGGTGGAGCTCAGCGCGAACTCGAAAAATTGACAGAGAAATTGAAATGGGAATTTATTGAGCCAATTGAGTGGAAAGGTGCCCCAACCGATCACGAACTGGATCTGGCACTGAGTCAGGGACAAGCGCTGGCAAAGCAGGTAAAAGAGTTCTGTGCCAAGTAGCCTTAATATAAATGACTGTTTCAGGGGAACCAAAAAGGGCTGTTTTTTCGCATTTTTTTAAAAAACCAGATTACCTACAATTAAAGCAAAGTGATTTCTTTGTATAAAACCAGCGAGTCACAATCCATTATCAGGTCTTTTTTTCTGAACTGCCTCGCAAGAAGAAAGCAACTGGAAAAAATATTTCAAGGGCTGGACGGTAAGATCATCCGTCCGGCCTGACTTAAATTAATGGCTTGAAATATTCACCTTGAGCGATGGTTAAGCGATACACTTGTATTTTAGCTCTTGCCGCAAATCCTTAAATAATATAGATTAATAAAATCTATTATTTTATGGATTATGGATAAAATGTCCCAGCTAAACTATCTGATTGTTGAGCAGCAGCAGAAACCACCGGAGAACCTCCCTGAGATTCTCAAACACTTGTCACACAAATTTCAGCTCGATATCTACCAGTGCCGCCAGCGTCTAACCGGGCGCGGTTTAGCTCTCCTGACTAAGGGGAAACTTGAAGCACTTGAAAAAGTTTCAGAGTTTCTACAATGCACAGGCTTTATTCACTGGCTGGTAGAACCCTCCAACTCTGGATTTGTTCCCCTTAGAATTCGCAGTCTACAAATCAGTTCCGATCGAATCATCTTTGGTTGCCTGAAAAAAGAGGTGATTTTCCCTAAAGGAGCAAACATTCTAGCGATTTTTGCCGAAACGAAGGGGGAGCTGGCGGATAAAAGTGTCAAACAACTCCTCTCCAGTCATGCGTACCGGGGTCGAGATGACATCCGGCACCTAGAAGAGAAGAAAGTTCACAAGATCATTCTGCAGGGCAAACCGGTTCTTGATCTCTATCTACTCGATGACAATAGGCAGGTTGAAGATGCGGTGCGCATTTTCCCCGGCAAGTTTGATCCGCAAGGACTGGGTGAACGAGCGACTCTCAGCAGCACACAGAATCTGGAGCAGATTCTTAAACTGGCAGAAGAATATGCCAATGATTTTCAGCTGCAAACCGATTTTGGCCTGGTCAACCTTCCCGGTTGCACTCTGCGCAAGGATGATCCGGATAATCCGGAGACGCAACGTCAGAACCTGCTGAGTCTGGCGCGCTACGGTTGGTTGATGGCAGACCTGTGGAAAGTTGGTCCTGTTAACCCTGCACAACAGAATAATGAGAATAATCTGAGCGGAACTGTTGCAGCGGCTATACTGGTGAATAATCCAGCCCTTGCTGCCGAAGGCCTCTGTAACGAAATCATGCCCGCTGCTAAAGAAATCAGCGCGGAAATCGAAGAAGCATCAAACTCTAAAGAAAAGACCACAAACCAGTCCCCAGACACAGCGGATCCTGGACTCCCACCTCCCCCACCGGCAAAATCTGGAGCTGGTTGGTCTAAACCCAGCTTCTGGTTTGGCGGAGCAGGTGCAGCGCTCTTTATATTTTTTATCGGTCTGTCTGAAATATCTAACGGTGATTTTTTAAACAAAGTGGCCTATTACGCCTTTGCGTCAGGAACCATCCCTTTTTTCATCGCGATGCTGATGCTCTGGTATGCTTTCTATTTTTTGCGGATGAAACGGCTGATGGAAAATACCCCGACGAGTAAGGTTCGCTCCGTCGCCATGGGGATGGTTGAGATCAAAGGCCAGGCAATCCGCAAATTTGCGCTCGTTTCGCCGATGTCACACACCCCCTGCGTTTTTTACCGGTTGACCAAATACCGCCGCGACAGAAATAATCAGTGGAAAGTCAGTAGCGTCAGTAGCAGTGACAATGTCCCTTTCCTGCTTGAAGATGATACTGGCAGGGTTGAAATTGATCCGTCAGGATGTCGAGTCAGCGCCGGATCAAAGCAGGAAGGAACTCCTGGACAGGTCGGATTGATGCGGTTCAATGACGACAGCGATGATAAGTGGGTCGAGCAAATTATTGTTGACGGCACCCTGCTTTACGTTCTGGGTTATGCCTTGATCAAACGCGCCGCAGAGCCTACCCAGACAGAGCAGAAAATTGAAGCTTTGCGCGAGCTGAAACGGAATCCGCAGGATCTGCAACAATTTGATCGTGATGGTGACGGTAAAATCAGCGAAGACGAATGGGATGCTGCCCGCGCCGCAGTCGAAGAAAAAATCATACGGCAATCACTGCAAAACAAACAAAAACGAAAAAAGCAGGAAGAACACATCGTCATCGGCAAGAAAAAGGGGAGACCCCTGATCATCACCGAAACCCATTCGGAAGATCACCTGACAACCCGTTATTTCTATTACAGCATTCCCTTGTTTTTTGCTGCTACAGTTGCGACGGGTGGAGCGATTTACCTATTGCTGAACTATTTAAAATAATTACAAAGCATAACCTCAGAGAAGGAGATTCATCATGGGCGGCTTAATCACATTGGGAATTTTTTTAGTCATCTTGCTCGCACTCATTATTTACATCGTTATCATCTATAACGGTTTCGTGGCGTTGAAGAATAATATTGATCAGAACTGGAGCAATATTGATGTCCTTCTGAAGCAACGCTATGATGAGCTGCCGAAATTGATCAAGGTCTGTGAAGGTTACATGCAGCACGAACAGAAAACTCTGGAAGCGGTGGTTAAGGCCCGCTCTATGGTAAACTCAGCCCAGAGTGGGGAGCAGAAACTGCAAGCACAGAATGCGTTGACCGACACCTTGAAATCGCTGTTTATGGTGGTGGAGCGCTATCCTGACCTGAAAGCGGATGCCGGCTTCAGACAACTCAGTAACCGGATCAGTGAAATTGAAGATCAGATCGCCGACCGACGGGAACTGTATAACGCCTCGGTGACCATCTACAATACTCGACTTGATCAGTTCCCCGATCTGATTATTGCCAGGGGCTTCAACTTTGACCAGCGCGCGCTGTGGACAATAGATCCAGCACATCGTCAGGATGTTGAAGTCAATTTTCAGCACAGCTAGCTGCTTTTTATTTTCAAACGCAAAAAAAATTAAAACTTCAGCGAGCAGCTGTCGATAAGTAGAATGTTTTCTCTGATTCCGGATGAATCAGGCGACGTCGCTCCATGGATGGAATCCGACACAGGAAATTATATTCATGGCGCTCAATTATTACCGGCTGCTTGGTGTTCCTCCCGATTCCGGGCAGAGACGGATAAAAGCTGCCTACCGCAGCTTGGCTAAACGTTTTCATCCGGATAGAAACAACGGATCGGAAACAGCGGCAGAACTGTTCCGACAAGTTAATCATGCCTACCGGGTACTCTCCGATCCCAAGCTACGCACACACTACGATCAGAAGCTATCCCTACAGGAAAAGCCACACGCACAGTCAGCAGCAAAAGTTGAAACGGCTCAGCTCGACCCGCAACAGAAGTTTAACCGCTTCGTCAAATCACTCCTCGATGCACTGTTTGGATCGGTTGATGCTCATCCTGAACCGGTCAACAGGCAACGGCAACAAGAAACTAAAAGTAAACCGAGACAAGTGGAAAAACCTGCTTTCAACTTTCACTACAACCTCGCCGTGGGAAAAAACAAGACACCCTATACCCGTGGTGAAGATGGCGTTTTCCGCAAAGTACGACCAGAAAATCGCAGAAGTTAAAAATATTTCCCTGCTGATTTATCCTTTCTCCGCCAAAAAAATCACTACTTAACATGGTCTCAATGAAATCCTCAGTTTGATGTTTCTGCTTGACTGCGTGTATCATTCAACTATGCTCGTTCAGGAAGAAAAGGAGACCCTGATGACAGACAATCTAGACCAGCTAAAAATATGTGAACTGCGAGCCAAGGGGCTCATGGAAGAGATCGACCGACGCTCAACCAATCCTACGGTTGTTTGTGGCAAATGCGGGGCAAAAGCAAATATGCCTGAACATTTACATAATCCTCGGCCATTGATGAAAAAGACACTCGACAATTTTTGGGGTTAAAAAAATGCAGAAAATGCTGGATTTCTTTGCTGAAAATGACCATTTTGCTCGGCATTGCGGGATCGTACTTCTAGAGCTTACACAGGGCCGAGCCAAAACCAAGATGAAAATCCAACCATTCCATATGAACGGTGCAAAAACCGTCCATGGTGGCGCAATTTTCACCTTAGCTGATTTCACCTTTGCCGCTGCGGCCAACAGTCAGGGACGGCTGGCCATGGCAATCAATACCTCCATATCATTTTTCAAACCAACCCATAGTGGCACTCTTTATGCTGACGCAGAAGAACTCTCCGCTAACCGCAGGCTGGGCTACTATCAGGTTAAAATTACCGATCATAAACAGCAGTTGGTTGCTCAGTTTCAAGGAACCGCCTATCGTAAAGAGGAACTTTTGCTAGCAGCCGAACAGGTTACAAAATAAATGCGAAACTGGTTTGCCAAAAAAAAATTAGGCCTTGCATTGGGCGGTGGTGCCGCACGTGGACTCGCGCACATTGGTGTCCTGCAGGCTTTTGAAGAGTCAGACCTCCAGGTTGATCTGGTTACGGGTACCAGCATGGGTGCAATTATCGGTGCCATGTACGCAACTAACCCTGATTTAAGTCTTCTGCGTGAACAAATGATCGCTTACCTTCAA
>JASJGU010000366.1:0-3885 GCA_033791385.1 Desulfuromusa sp. | reverse complement strand
CGGTATCGCAGACGATAGGTCGACTAACAGAATTTTAAAGGACGACCGGAATTTACAGAAGGAGTTAAATGCTATAAGTCAAGATTTGACCCCTTGACTTTCCTTTGAATACTTACATGAAGCAAAAAAGATTGTTATCGTTGGTTATTCATGCCCTGCCACAGATGTGATGGCTCGTTCAATATTTACTCAGTTTAGAAATATGAAGGCTACTGATATTTATATAGTAGATCCTGGTGTTAGTGCGTTACCTAACTATGTAGAGTTAATGCATGGTCGAGTAAAAAACAGTGTGCGATGGCACTATTATCGTGGTTTTAGTGAATATATTGAAAATGAAATTAAGTAATGTTTTTCAATCAATGTAAAAACAGCCTGCTTAACGGTACTGTCAACTTAACTTAAATTACAGCGATTTTATTGAAAATTCAGGCTCATCTAAACTAAGAACCAATACGTTACAGGTTTATTTTTGATTAAAATCACTATTAATCTACTTAAGTTGACAGTACCGTATAGACTGCTGTCAATAGGCAGTGGCTGGTGAGAGCCATTGGATTATGATGATCTTTGCCTGAAACTGATGTGTGAATTCGTGATAAGTGGGTTGAGTTGTTGGAAATTACAGTTGTTTAAGGAAAAGAGATGGAATACTGAAGGAAATTTTGAATATTGACAACTGTGGGTAGGGATTTCATCTTTCCTATACTTGGGTTTCAATATAACCTGGCAATTGTGTATTGTACACTTAGCAAGACAACAGAATGGTAACCTCGCAATGCAACCTTGGAGGCAGGAGAAGAAGTGGCTACCCCGACCATTTTTATAAGCTACAGCAGTAAAGACCGAGGATGGGTCAAAGACTATCTGCTTGTCAATCTGGAACAGCATGGACTGAGCTGTCACATCGATTATCGCGATTTTGAAATCGGTACCCCCTGTATCATGAACATGGAACGTGCCATTGAAAAATGTAGAAAGACCATTCTTGTTTTTTCGCCAAACTGGGTAGAGAGTGAGTTCACCGGCTTTGAAAGCATGATGCTTCAAACGGAATCGCCGTTGAACAAGGAAGGCAAAGTCCTGCCCCTTATGCTCGAAAAATGCACCTTGCCAAGACGGTTATCCATCTTTACCTATGCTGACTTCACCGAAGAAGATGAGAGGGATTTCCAACTTCAAAGGGTAATTGATCGTATCAAAAAAGACTTCGCCCTCCTCAAATCTGAAAAACCCGAATACCCACCACTCGACGAGCAACACTGCGATATCGTCCATCTACCCAATACAGGATTCGAACTCTTCGGTAGACAAAAGGAGCTGAAGATTCTGAATGACGCTTGGGAGTCTGAAGGCACAAACATTTTGACTTTTGTCGCTTACGGCGGGGTTGGAAAATCAACGCTCATTAACAAGTGGCTGGAAAAGATGCGATGGGACAACTATCGTGGTGCAGCAAAGGTGTTTGCCTGGTCTTTCTATTCGCAGGGCACCAACGATTATGTCACCTCTTCCGACCGATTTATCAATGAGGCCCTGACCTGGTTTGGCGAGAAGAATTTTGCCAGGCTTTCGGCCTGGGACAAAGGCAAACGCCTTGCCCAGCTTGTCCGGGAGCAGAAGACGCTGCTCATCCTTGATGGACTGGAACCCCTGCAATCGGACAACGTTTTCGACCGAGGAAAAATCAAGGATGCAGCCCTTGTCATGCTGCTTACCGAGCTGGCCAAGCACAACCGAGGCTTGTGTCTCATCACCACCCGCGAAAAGATTCCAGAACTGGCCCGTTACCCGGAAAAATCAAGGCAGGAGAACCTGGACTCTATCTCCGATGAAGCTGGCATAAAACTGCTGGAGATGAGAGGCGTGGCGGGTAGTAAAACGGAGCTTATCAAAGCGGTCAAAACCTTCGGCAATCACGCACTGGCCATCAATCTTCTGGCCGAATATCTGCATCAGTTTCCCGGCCATGCCGTGCAAAAAGCGCGTGACATTTCCGATATCGATATTCTGGTGAAAAAAGGAAAATACCCACGCCGGATCATTCAAGCCTTTGCCGAGCAATTCGGCAAGGACAGCCCGGAGTTTGAGCTGTTAAGCATCCTCGGCCTCTTTGACCGCCCTGTAGAACGAGCGGCTCATGATGCCGTTATTCAGGGAGCGCCTATTACCGGATTAACCGCCCTGCTTGCCACTACAAAAGGTGAAGCGTGGTACAGACTGCTAGAGCGTTTGAGACGATTCAAACTGATTGCCGAAAAGAGCGAACATCGCCCCGACACCCTCGACTGTCATCCCCTGATTCGCGAGCATTTTGGAGAAAAATTGGTACAGGATAATGCTGACGTCTGGAAAGCGGGGCACGGGCGCTTGTATGACTATTACAAAAACAAGCCTGAAAAGGAGCTGCCCGATACCTTGGAGGAGATGGAGCCACTTTTTGCGGCGGTGAAGCATGGGTGTTTGGCCGGGCGAGTTCAGGAGGCTATGGTTGATGTGTATTGGAGAAGGATTAAGAGAGGAAATGAGCATTACAGCACTAGAACACTCGGCGCAATTGGCGCTGACTTAGCCTGTGTGGCCGCTTTTTTTACATCGACCTGGGACAGGCCGGCTAACGGTTTGATGGATATTTGGAAAGCGGAGTTATTAAACTGGGCAGGATTTCGTCTTCGTGCTGTTGGTAAGCTTCAGGATGCGGTTGAGCCTATGAAAGTTGGATTGAAAATACGGATTAATGAGGAAAATTGGTTGGAAGCAGCGAGGGATACCGGCAACCTCAGCCAACTCCAGCTGACTCAAGGCAATCTAAAAGAGGCTTTAAATTGGGCAAAACAATCGGTGACCTTTGCAGATCGTAGCGGGGATGATTCACAGATAGTAGCACGTCGCAGCACGCTTGCAGACGTTTTTTTTCAAGTGGGGAAAGCTGAAGAAGCAAAGGCACTCTTCATAGAAGCTGAAAAGCGACAACAAAAATGGCAGCCGGATTATCCCTATCTCTATTCGTTTCGAGGCTATCTGTATTGTGATCTGTTGATAACTTGCGGGAGCTATGAGGTGGTGGAAGAGCGAGCTGAATGTACAATTATAATTGCAGAACAAGAAAATCATCTGCTATCCATCGCCCTTGACAAACTCTCCCTGGGCAAGGTTTTAATGCTAAGGGCGATTCAGAACGGTTCAGACATTCCCCAGCCTACGCAGCAAGCCAGCTTCAGTTCATCGCAGCAGTACCTCAATTCGGCAGTGAATGGTTTGCGGGAAGCTGGGCAGCTAGATGATTTGCCACGAGGCTTACTCGCCCGCGCTGCACTTTACCGGCATACGCAGCAGTTCGCCGATGCCTGGATTGACCTAGATGAAGCGCGGGAGATTGCCGAATATGGGAAGATGCGGCTGCATCTGACCGACTACTATTTGGAAGCTGCACGCAACATCAAAGCCCAACTAACCGAATCCACCACAATGGCTGGATTCACTTCACCCAATCTATCCTGCAAAATCATTGAAAATGGGGAGGAGATTGAGTTGTGCAAAGTGCAGATGGAGAAGCGTTACCAGATTTTTATCGCCAAGGCAGAACACCTGATCAAGGAGACCGGCTATCACCGCCGTGATTATGAGCTGACGGAGTTGGAGGGGTAATTTTGTTTAACAAGAGAGTACAGAGTTTTTTGTTTATTTTCTCTGTGTCCTCTGTACCAGATGTGCATCCACCTAAATCTATGGGGTCTAACGGCAGCTTCGGGTCCAGGCTGTGTGAAAACTATTTTCTAAATTTTATAGCGATAGCAGCCAATCAACTACATTTTGTTTTCATTGGCTCAGTGGTAAATTTAAGCATAATAGTGTGGGCAAACACCCTTATGGTGGTGGGGAATT
>JASJGU010000365.1:0-2506 GCA_033791385.1 Desulfuromusa sp. | reverse complement strand
TTCATTATCACCGGCCCTGCCGGCCCCTATTTCAAGGGCGGCTTTGAGCCGGTATCGGTGTACATCGCCGAAAAACTTCGCCGGGCAGTTGAAGGTGGCGTGGGTGAAGCTAAAACAGGTGGCAATTATGCTGCCAGCCTGTACGCATCGGAGAAAGCAGCGGAACGGGGGTTCACCCAGGTATTGTGGCTGGATGCCATTGAAGGCCACTACATTGAAGAAGTAGGTGCCATGAATATCTGTTTTGTATACGAGGGGAAGCACATCGTTACACCCGCCTTAAGCGGAAGCATTCTACCGGGTGTAACACGCGACTCCCTGCTGAAACTTGCACCTGAGCTAGGTTATACGACCAAGGAAGAAAGGCTGGATATATACGAGGTTTTGGCAGACATCGAATCCGGAAAAATAACGGAGGTATTTGGCTGCGGCACAGCGGCGGTTATTTCCCCGGTTGGAATACTGAGCCTCAAAGGTGAGGATCATGTGATCAACCAAAACCGGCCCGGCCCGGTCTCAAAACAGCTTTATGATGAACTGACAGGTATTCAGTACGGCACCCTTGATGATCGATTCGGGTGGGTATGGCCTCTGGATTAAGTTCATCCCGGGCACGATTGACGTCACTACAAGAGTCCGGCATACAGCGATAAATCTGAAGTAATCGACTGCAAAGACGAAGTTCACTGCAGCGTTCCGTTATGATCAATATATCGAAGCTTCAGAGACAAATCCAAATATGCGTGAAATTGACTTCCCGGAAAAAGACAAACCATTACGCGAAGATGTCCGTGTGCTCGGAGCCCTGGTTGGCGAAATGCTGGCAGAGCAGGAAAGCCCGGAGTTTCTGCGACTTGTTGAAGCCGTTCGCCGCACTGCGATTGGACGGCGTGAAGACAAAGCCGGTGCAGCGGAATCACTGGATGAATTACTCACAGGAATGGATGTCGCCGTAGCCGGGCGATTGGTGCGTGCATTTACCACTTATTTCCAGGTGGTCAACCTGGCGGAAAAAGTCCATCGCATACGCCGGCGCCGGGATTACCTCAGAAGGGGTAAAAAGGCCCAGCCCGGTGGCTTGCTGGCTGTGATGCAAGAGCTCAAATCCCACTCATTTGACGAAGTGATACGGGAGCTTAGGGGCTTAAGCATTGAGCCGGTGATGACGGCGCATCCAACGGAATCGACTCGCCGTACTTTGCTTGAAAAAGAACAGATGATTCTGCGCCGACTGGTAGAACGGCTGGATCCGTCGAGAACACCCGAGGAAGAAGCCGCCTCGCTGGAACGTGTACGCGCAGCGGTCACCAGCAACTGGCAGACCGAAATGTATCCTGAACAAAGACTGTCGGTCAAAAATGAAATGGAGCATGTACTTTTTTATCTTACCGATGTGCTCTATCGGGTCGTACCGCCATTTTATGAGAGCCTGTACCAGGCCCTGGAATCCAACTGGCAGGATGTACCCGACCGGTCTTTGCCGGCACTTCTTCATTTCGGGTCCTGGGTGGGTGGCGATATGGATGGTAATCCCAATGTCGATGCTCAAACGATCCGGCGGTCCCTTGAATATCACCGCCGCGAAATTATCAAAAAATACCTGCCGGAAATGCGTTCTCTTTCAAGGTTTCTCAGCCAGTCGCTAACTGAAGTCGATGTCAGCAAAGAAGTTTTGTCACAGTTGCAAAAGTACACTGAAATACTTCCGGATGAAGCTGAGAAAATCGAGCAAAGAATTCGCAATATGCCCTACCGTTGTCTGCTCAAGCTAATGATGGCCCGGTTGCAGCGGGTACTCAACAACTCGGAAGGTGCGTACCGTAACACCGGGGAATTCAGGACGGACCTCGAACTGATCCGACAGTCGATGCAAGCAAACAAGGGCCAGCACGCCGGCATTTTTGCGCTCAATCGTTTGCAGGTACGTGAAAGGACATTTGGTTTTCACCTGGCCACGCTTGATATCCGCCAGGACTCGTTGGTACATCGACAAGTCATTGCGCAGATACTCAATGACGATACCTGGATAAATCTTGATGCCGGAGTCAGGGCCGACCGTCTGTCTGAACTGATTCTGTCCGGTCAATTGCCCTCATTACCAGCGGATGAAAACGTCACAAAGACAATCGGGGTTTTTCAAAGTATTTCGTGGGGTCAGCAACATTTTGGCCGACGTGCAGTGGGGCCATACATCATCAACATGACCCAGGGTGCTGATGATGTTTTGAGCGTACTGTTTCTGGCCCGTATGGCCGGATTGGTGGACGGTGACAACAATGTACCATTGGATGTCTCACCTTTGCTGGAAACAGTTGCCGATTTGCAGCACGGTGAAACCATATTGGAACGTCTGTTCACTGACCCCGCCTACCAGGCTCATCTTGCCGCACGTGATCAACGCCAGATCATCATGGTGGGTTATTCAGACTCGAATAAGGACGGTGGCTTGATCTCTGCGCGCTGGGCGCTGGCAACAGCACAGACCCAGCTTGCACGGGTCGCGAGG
>JASJGU010000364.1:0-4073 GCA_033791385.1 Desulfuromusa sp. | reverse complement strand
GCTCGATGTGCAGCATGTAAAAACAATCAGGTGGGATCAGCACCCTGCGCCAACCGATATGCCCGGCATGGACCACAATCCAGGAATCCATCGATCCGGCGGTCAAAAGGAAGGGCGGCACCGGGATAAAGTGTTTCCGGCCGTCCGTCGCGCGCATGGCAAACAGGTCCAACGCGGTCCACTCCTCCGGGACCGCCTCTTTCATCACCTTTTCGAAATCGGCAGGGGTGCTGAGGGGCATGGAATAGGCCCAGTTATGCCTCGGCATGCTGTACAGGGTGTTCATCTCGATATTCTGCTGCAACCACGATAACACGCCCCCGCCCAAAACGATATCGCCAT
This sequence comes from Desulfuromusa sp., assembly GCA_033791385.1. Classification (GTDB taxonomy): domain Bacteria; phylum Desulfobacterota; class Desulfuromonadia; order Desulfuromonadales; family Geopsychrobacteraceae; genus Desulfuromusa. The sequence goes on along the minus strand of JASJGU010000364.1, from coordinate 3,731 downwards.
TGATGTAGACGAATATCTCCGTATCACAGTCCATGAGGATGGACTCGAACATCATTTTGAAACTGCGCTGCGGCCCCTGGAAAAGGTATTGACGGTACCATGGGACGACCGCGCAGTCGAAACCGTTCCGGGCGGCATAAACAGCGGTTTCATGCTCGTCCGGCCAGCAGACAAACTTGATTTTCAACCCGTCAACTGCCTGCCACTTCAATGCGTTTAAAACAGTCTCGTTGCGCTCGATCCATTCCCCCTTGAAAGGACGGAATCCGACATATACGGTGATGTCCCTGTTTCCGATTCTTGATTTCATAATCTCCCCGCATGTCAACGGTTTCTCATGCCACATGGAGTTCATTCGGAATGGCATACAGTGCCGTCTCATTTGTACTGTCACTGTAATGACCCAACCGGTATGTATACTCTCCCAGGAGTTCATTGAGGAAAAGCGGCACCTTCAGAAACTGTTCTCTCGAATGATAGATGGATATGGCCATTTGGGGCCTGTCCTTCAAAATGGTATGTTGGGCGCCCTGAAGGAAGTTCATTTCAGCGCCTTCGATATCACAGCAGATAAAATCGATCTTTCTGACCCCCCGGTTGCTGCAGAAGGCATCAAGACTTGTCGCCGGAATCTTGATAGCCTTTCTCGATTGAATCATCGTGTCGGAGACAAAACTGCCCGCCACTGACGGATAAAAATTCAAAGTAGTGTCTTCATGCCAGAGCGCTCTCTTTTCGTGCACAAAGACGCCCTGCTGCTCCAGTTCCCGGAGCTGCGGCAGAAAGTACATATCCCCTGATGGTTCGAAGCCGTATGCCTTGAAGTCTTCTCCCGCCACTTTAATCAGGTTGAGGATGTCCTTGCCGTCATACACTCCGGCCTGGACAGCCGTTTGAATTTCGCCCGCGTTGACGAAATCCAGATACTGCTCCCGGGTATGCTCCGGGAACCGGTCCTGAATGGTCGTATTCCCCGTGAACCGGAGGCTAACGTCACCGGAAGATTCATTCTGCTGAAGCTGTGCAAGGGACAGTCCATGGGTCCGGGCGTCCAGCAGATATCTGAAAAGCGCCTTGTCCGCATCGGTGGCAAGCATTGTCATGACGGTGTCAATTTGTCCCTGAACCGTATGCCGATCTTTTTTGCTGAACATATAGGTGTGTGCAAAGAAAGGAGGCATGAAGTAGAACTCTGATATATCCTTCGCCCTCAGCGTCGCCGCGATCTTTTCCCAGGATTGGGAGGCAATAACGATGATGTTTTCCTCCGGACGGTGCGCGTATTCCCCGATGGGAATGACCGGCAGCCCGTCCAGGACGCCGCCCCTGAAGCTGTCCAGGAAGCCCTTGATCGTAAACTGCGCATAGCAGTCGCGAACGGTCTGCAATAAGCACTTACCGCCTTCACCTGCACCGTAAAAGAAAACATTTTTCTTTTTGGCAAGATCGACCAATCGGCCGACAGTGGCTAACAGTTCCATCCCCCCGCCTCCATCATATCACCGCTGCCTAAGTAGAGCAGTCTGATGAGATTAGCTCTGAGCACCGGAATCGATCCAGGGGAGATCCCATGCAAGCGCAACCGCTCTTTCTTACTGTGGAAAGAATTGAATTAATAACCCAGTCTTGAGAAGTTCCCTCCGTTCCCGTCCGCTTTCTACAGCCGCTGCTCTGGAACAAGATAGTTGCACCAGCCGCTGGATACGCCCTTCCGATAATGACTCGAGGGGTCATCACCTTCGATTTCCCGGCCGACGCTTAAGTTTACGAAGCTCATGGTCGCAACCGCATCTTCGACCAGCTTTCCGTCCACCTGGGTCCCGACGTAATCACGCAGCTTACGCATTTTACCAGCGGCATTGCAGACCATGTTTTCACACCTGAGCAGAAACACCTTTTTAGCCACCACCCACGGTTCTATCCGTTGGATGATCTGCCTCATTCGCTCCTGGGAGAACGGAAATGGCTCACCACGAAAATAGCAGTTTGAAACCAGCGCGTCATGGGGATCCTTGTAAAGGCAAACCGTATTCATCGAACTGGACCGGACAGCATCCTCACAGTACCCCGGTCATGCTGAAGTGATCTATAGAAAAATGGCTGGTCCCAATCGCTCGAAGGTTCGGTCGTCAACGCACCGAAAGCCGTTTTTGCAAATCGCACCGTGGATTTCGCTGTAGTCCGAAGGTGCCAGGATGCGTTTGAGCAGGTCACTCCACCAGTGGGTGCCGCATCTGCCAATGGATTCCCTACGTTCTCCTTATGCCCAGAAGTCCAAGACCGTCCGGTTCACGCTCATCAGAAACCGCCAATTTCTGTCGTAGAACTCGGGCCATGGTGTCAGAATTGCGGCCACGTGAGCACCATCGACACAGGCGTCCAGGCTCTCGGCGGTGGTCCAGTTGCCGTTGCAAACGGCCATGGGATCATACACCCGAAGGTCGAGGTCGGGGCGTTCGTGGGCCAAGCGACGGGCAATGTCGACCGACTGTGATCGTTCGCAAAGATAGGTATCCGGTTTGTAGGCCATTCCGAGCAGGGCGACGCACTTGCCGTACTCCCCTGCGGCCCGGGCAATCTTCCCTACCGCGATGCCGACCTGGCGTTGATTGATGTCCACCACGGCCCCCTGCAGTACCGGCGTTCCGCCGACCTGCTCCAGGAAATGCAGGAAGGCCTCGTTGTCCCTGGGGAAGCAGGGACCACCGAAACCAAGACCCGGCTTGATGTATTTGCCGCCGATCCGGCTATCATGCCCGATGATCTCGCAAATTCGACCGGCATCGGCCCCGCCCGTCTTGTCGCAAATTTCCCCCAGATTGTTGGCGAAACTGATTTTCATCGTACAAAAGCAATTGATGGACAGCTTGGCAATCTCCGCATTGATCAATGAGGTGCGGGCGATATGCGGCTGATTCCTGGATGTGCGGCGGTAGACCGCTTCGATGATGCCTCCCGACTTTTTGTCGGACTCGCCGATCAAAACGACATCCGGATTTAAAAAGTCCCTGATGACACTGCCGATGGCGATAAATTCGGGATTATAGGTCAAACCGATATCCTCTCCGACACGCTTGTCGGATTTTTTTTCAAGCAGCGGGATAAACTCGTCGTTGCAGGCACCCGGCATGACCGTACTGACGATATTGACGACATGATAGGATGCTTTTGCCCTTAGAATCGCTGACGCGTCCTTCAATATCTGATGAATAAAGCGATGTGAAAATGCGCCATCGCCGCCCGAGGGCGTTGGCACGACAATGAAACTTGCATCGCTCTCCATGATGGCTTCGCTCAGACTGGCGGTGAATCTCATCGCGGTTCGGTTCCGCTGAAAATAGTCATCCAGATCTTTTTCAAAAAATGGCCGCCTACCGGAACGCAATTTTTCAATGTGATCTTCTCGATTGTCCATGCCGATAACCTGATACCCTGCATCGGCCAGACACACGGCGGTGCATAACCCTAATTTCCCGACACCAATTACCGCTATTTGCATGCTATGCCTTACTTTCTTGTTCAGCCAGGTAGCGTCTTGCCCGTCTGGCACACAATGTACTTTCAGCGATCAGATTGTCGTAGCCGTTATTTCGCCAGGAAGCCGGTTCGGCTAGATTGTTGGGGTCGTGTTTCCGTGTACAATACAGTACTTTCGGAATGTGGTGAAATCGAACGCCTTGGGTGGCAAATCGCAGAAACAAATCATAATCATTGGCATTTTTATATTCCGG
>JASJGU010000363.1:0-3372 GCA_033791385.1 Desulfuromusa sp. | reverse complement strand
ATTGAGCGCATTTGGGCTTATTATCATATGGGTTGGTAATCAAATATGAGGATTGCGTTAGGTATAAGTAGCTAGCCAAATAGGAACTATCGCATAACAAGCGCATGCAGTCGGACAAACCACTCGCGGTTCTTGCGGTTTACCGCTGATGTGGAGCGTTAAAATATTAGTCTCAAAAACAATAAGTTTTGGCCGGGCTGATTCCAACAAGTATCGACTTATCAGACATAGAAAGGGGCCAATTTCTGCCCGAAATCCTCGGCTCACCGAAAGTGAGCCGTAAGTTGTTACGTATTGTTTTGACGGTCAGAACGTCGGCCTAATCATGCGTTACTGTAAGTCGCCACTTCCAGCAATTTCATGTTCGACATGTCACCGATATCCGGATGATTCTGGGATCACAATACTAACTTCTGCCAGTTTAGGTATTAGGTACGACAACCCAGAAACACGATCCAAACATATAAAGGGTCGCCCGTATTGAGCGACCCTTTTTACACTGGAGGTTCTGATCCAGGCTAATGCGTCGCCTTGTCACCCCAAATTGCTTTCAGGCGTTTATCGCGACCGCAATTCCAGCGATACGCGGAGTAGCGAAACGAGTAATTCTTGTAATAGTCCTGATGGTAACTCTCGTCCCCTGCAATCGGATAAAAGGTTGTTGTATTCAGGATGGGCGTCACAATCTCGTCATCAGGGAACATTGCTGCAACCTGTTTTTTTGACTCTTCGGCTAGCTTCATTTCCGCTTCGTTGGCGACAAAAATCGCACTGAGATAACTGGGGCCTCGGTCGCAGAACTGTCCCCCGCTGTCAAAGGGGTCAATGTTCACCCAGTAATGATCAAGCATCTGCTGGTAACTGACCTGGTTCGGATCATAGGTTATTTCAACCGCTTCGTAGTGCCCTTGATGGTCGCCTTTATAGGTTGGATTTTTCAAAGTGCCGCCGGTAAAGCCGGAAACCACATCGGTGACTCCGGATAGTTTTTCAAAGTCCGACTCCATGCACCAGAAACATCCCCCCGCCAGGATAGCTTTATCGGCGGCGGCAGTTGCGGCAAAAGAGAGGATGATTGCGCACAGTAATAAGATCAGTTTTGTTTTCATAGCAGCGCCTTTCAAGACAGTTGCCGATGCAAATTTGGTGATTCTTACGCGTCCTTTACTTGAACAGGTTCAAATATTCGCTGTAACCTTGCTGCTCCAGGTCGGCAACGGGGACAAACCGCATGGCCGCCGAATTCATACAGTAGCGCAAACCGGTCGGTGCGGGCCCATCACTGAAGACGTGTCCCAGGTGCGAATCGGCCTGTTTACTGCGGATTTCGGTGCGAACCGAGAAGAAACTGCGGTCTTCCTTCTCGAAAATCTGCTCAGCATCTAACGGTCGGGTGAAGCTCGGCCAGCCGGTGCCCGATTCATACTTATCGGTGGAGCTGAACAGCGGTGCTCCGGAGATCACATCGACATAGATTCCTGCCTCGTGATTATTCCAGTAGCGGTTGGAAAATGCCGGCTCGGTGCCATTTTGGCGGGTGACCCGGTACTGCAGCGGAGTCAGACGTCGCTGGAGTTCCGTATCCGCGGGGATCATGTTGTTGCGTTTCGGAGTCATGGTCTGATCCATACCCATATCGTCCGGCTTCATTGTTTGAGACATTGCCATTTCATCAGTCTTTTGCTCCATATTCTTACTATATACCTGATGAAAGCTGATCAGAACCAGCGGCAGGCTGAGAATTGTGATTAACAGGATTTTCATATTATCCTCCATGTTTTCAGCTCCGACAATTTCGATGCTAAGTTTGTGTTATCAAGTGATTGAATCATACCGTATCTATTTAACGCTCGAATAAAGAGAAGATAAAGATTGTGTAAAGATTACTACGGGAGATTCAAGACTCCACGATCTGGTAACCGTGGGTGTTTGGCGTTCTTAGATGTGTCGACTTATCGGACGCAGATTGAAGGTTATTTTTGCCCAGATTTGCCGACCAGTCTAAAAAACGTCTCGGAAGTTGCTCCACATTGAATTATGGGTTTGAAAGTCCGCCAAATCTAGCCGTACTGAAGTCGCCACTTCCAGTAAATCAGTGCTCGATATGTGTACCAAAGCAGGAATGGCCCAAGATCTGGTAATCATGGGCCATTCGCGTATTTAAAGGGGTGACATATCAGACATCCGGCCCTCATCTAAACTCCTATGTATCACCTGTGTCTATGGGGGCAGACACAGTCCTTATGAAATTACTTGCAGACAGCGCTTTGGAGCGCTGGTGGCAAGGTCATTGGTGTTACTGTGACTGCTTTGCGAGATAAGGAATTTATCACCCTGGCTTAACTGAGCTTCACGTGGTTTCCACCATGCACGAAAGAAAACAAATGGTGGCGGAATTGTCGGACGGTTTTATCGCGCTTCCGGGTGGTGTCGGTACTTTTGAGGAATTTTTTGATGTTTATACTTGGGCTAAGCTCGGGTTCCATTCCAAGTCTTGTGGTCTTCTTAATGTAAACGATTATTACGCGCCACTCGATGCGCTTCTGGACAACGCAGAGCGGGAGGGGTTCTTGCCATCAGGTTACAGGGGTTTGCTAATACGAGCACTCCGGCAGAAATACTGAATATCTTAGTCAACGGTCGAATGTAGGTCTGGCTTTTTCCCTTCTAAAGAGCTCGTAACGGAATGATTTCAACCTTGTCTCCGGCAGCCAGATCTGCCGATCCTATCGGCATGCTCAGCAAGGCGTTGGCCCCCTGAACGCTCCGGATCTGGCCGGAGCCTTGTCGCTGCGGAACTTCGACCTGGTGGCCACCGTCTTGCCACTGGCAATGCGACCAGAGGAAGGCCTGTCGTTTGCCGCCACCTTTTATTTCGTGAGTTAACGTCGCGATGATCTTTTTTTCTGCCGTTTGGAAACCGGCCAGGTTGCGTAACGCCGGCAGCACAAACAGTTCGAAAGTCGCGGCGGTGGCCTCCGGGTTGCCCGGAAGGCCGAAGCAGGGTTTGCCATGCAGCAAGCCAAACAGAACCGGTTTACCCGGTTTGATCGCTACTTTCCAGAATTTGCGCTCAAAACCATGCTGTTGCAGGGTTTGTTGCACCAGATCTTTTTCGCCAACAGAAACGCCCCCGGTGGTCAACAGCAGGTCGGCCTGTTTGGCCTGTTCGAGTAACTGATCAAGATTCTCACTGCGATCCTCACCGATTCCCAGTGGGATAACTGTGCAGCCACACTCTCGCAGCCGGGCACAGAGATACAGCAGGTTTGAATTGACGATCTGACCCGGTCCCGGTTCCTGACCCAATTCGACAAGTTCATCGCCGGTGGAGAAAACCGCGACGTGCGGGCGGGGATAAACTTCAACTTC
>JASJGU010000362.1:0-6797 GCA_033791385.1 Desulfuromusa sp. | reverse complement strand
CGGAACTGCAGGGGCGCTTTCCGATCCGGGTCGAATTGGATAGTCTGGATGAAAATGATTTCTATCGTATTCTCACCGAGCCCAAAAATGCCCTGATCCGTCAATACAAAGAACTGCTGAAGACCGAATCTATCCAACTCGACTTTGACGATGAGGCTATTCGGGAAATGGCAAAGATTGCCAAAACAGTCAATGACCGGACAGAAAATATTGGTGCCAGGCGCCTGCACACGATTTTGGAAAAACTACTGGAAGATCTTTCTTTCACCGCCCCGGAACTGACCGAAAAGAAGATTAATATCGATGCCAAAGAAGTTCAACAACGGCTGGCAAAAATCAGTCAGGACGAGGATCTGTCGCGTTATATTCTGTAACCGGTTAAAATGAACAGGGTAAGGGCGCTGCTTGCTGCGTCCTTAATAAAACCCGAGAGAAAAGAGCGTAGCAAGCGGCACTCCTACAGGAACATACAAATGGAAAAACTGATCGAAAAAGCCAATGTTTTGATGGAAACGCTCCCCTGGATCAAGCGTTTTTATGGAAAAATTATTGTCATCAAGTATGGCGGCAATGCCATGGTAGATGAACAACTGAAAGAAAGCTTTGCCCGCGATATCATTATGATGAAATACATTGGACTGAATCCAGTTGTCGTTCATGGCGGCGGACCGCAAATAGGCGAGGTTCTTGAGGCAATGAAGATCAAGAGCCGGTTTGTTCAGGGGATGCGGGTGACCGATAGCCAGACCATGGCTGTCGTTGAAATGGTTCTCGGTGGTAAAGTCAACCAAGAGATTGTCACCAATGTTAATCTTCATGGCGGGAAAGCTGTCGGTATTACCGGCAAGGATGGCGGCTTAATTCAGGCCAGAAAACTGGAAATGACGGCTGTCAATCCAGACACCCTGACTCCGGAAATTATCGATATTGGCATGGTCGGCGAGGTCGTATCTGTCGATCCGAGCATTATTATCAGTTTGGAAGAAAACAACTTCATCCCAATCATTGCCCCGATCGGCGGGGGCCTTAATGGTGAAACCTATAACATTAATGCCGATCTGGTTGCCGGAAGAGTTGCCGGAGCACTCAAGGCCGAGAAATTGATTTTGTTGACCGATGTCGAGGGGGTCAAAGATAAACAAGGTAAACGCATTTCTACCATAGACATCCAACGCGTTCCCGACTTGATTAACAACGGAACCATCTCCGGTGGCATGATACCAAAGGTGAACTGTTGCGTCGATGCCATTGATGAGGGGGTCACGAAAGCCCACATCATCGATGGTCGGATGATGCACGCCTGTCTGCTGGAAATGTTCACCGACAAGGGAATCGGAACAGTTGTAGCGAGGGACAATTGATGGGTAATTCACAACATTGGATCGATCGGGGTCTGGCTCATGTTGCCAACACCTACGGGCGCTATCCCCTGGTTGCCACAAGTGGTGAAGGGTGCTGGCTGACCGATATTGATGGCAAAAAATATCTCGACTTCCTCGCCGGGGTTGCCGTCAACAATCTCGGCCATTGCCATCCGAAAGTGGTTGCTGCCTTGCAGGATCAGGCGGGCAGGCTAATGCACTGTTCCAACTATTTCCATATTCCACAACAGATTGAACTGGCAGAAATCCTCTGTGAGCACTCCTTTGGTGACCGGGTATTTTTCTGTAATTCTGGAGCTGAAGCCAACGAAGCCGCGCTGAAACTGGTGCGCAAATACAGTACTGATAATTATGGTAATGATCGCTTTGAAATAATCACTGCCCAGAATTCTTTTCACGGCCGCACCCTTGCCACCGTCAGTGCAACCGGCCAAGAAAAGATCCAGGCCGGGTTTGCCCCGATGATGCCAGGCTTTAAGTATGTCCCTTTCGGTGACATTCAAGCCATCAGAGCAGCAATCAGCCCGAATACATGTGCCATAATGCTGGAGCCCATCCAGGGAGAGGGTGGCATCAATATCCCCCCGGAAGGCTATTTAAAAGCAGTTCGAGAACTATGTGATCAGCAAAAACTGCTGCTGGTCTTTGATGAGATTCAGGTCGGGTTGGGGCGCACCGGAAAGTTGTTTGCCTATCAGCATGACAATATCGAGCCCGATGTGATGACGCTGGCCAAAGCTCTTGCGGCTGGCCCACCCATCGGCGCCATGATCGCTCGAGAAAAATATGCCGTGGCACTTGGACCAGGAACTCACGGTTCAACTTTCGGTGGTAATCCATTACTGGCCGCAGCGGGTGTCGCGGCGATGAAAGTTTTATTAGCGGACAGCATTCTGGACAATTGCGTCGCCATGGGCGATTATCTGCGAACGAAACTGGAGCAGTTACAAGATAAATACCCCTTTATCAGCCATGTCCGTGGTCGCGGTCTGATTTTTGGGATGGAACTGACAATTGACGGTGCCGGTATTGTTAAAACCGCCCTTGAACGCGGTCTGTTGATCAATTGCACCGTAGGGAAGGTTCTGCGCTTTGTACCACCATTGATCGTGACTCGAAAAGAGATCGACCAGATGCTTATAATCCTGGACGAGATTTTTTCTGAATTAGGAACTGGAGAATAAAATGACCAAAGATTTCCTTGCCCTTTCGGACTGGTCTCTTGAAGATCTGGAATCAATCTTCTGTCTGACCAGAGAACTGAAACAGAAACAGAAAGAAGGCACCCCTCACCGTCTTCTTGAAGGACAAACTCTGGGGATGATCTTTGAAAAAAGTTCCACCCGCACCCGGGTCTCTTTTGAAGTCGGCATGTTTCAACTCGGCGGTCATGCGTTGTTTCTCCACTCGGGAACCACGCAGATGGGGCGCGGTGAGCCGATCAAAGATACCGCCCGGGTGATGTCCGGTTATTGCGACGGCGTCATGGCGCGAACCTATTCCCACGCCGCGTTGGAGGAGTTTGCCGAGCACAGCTATATTCCAGTGATCAATGGCCTGAGCGATCTCTACCACCCCTGCCAACTCGTTGCAGATATGTTCACCGTAACCGAATACAAACCCGATTATCGCAATCTGAAATATTGCTGGATTGGTGACGGCAATAACATGGCTAACAGCTGGATTAATGCTGCCGCTGTTGCAGGTTTTGAGTTACGCATTGCCACCCCCAAAGGGTATGAGCCAGATAGCGACATTATTTCTGTGGCTCGTAAATCCGGGGCAAAAATTTTACTCACCAACGACCCACGTGAAGCGGCCGAGGGAGCCGATGTTCTCAACACCGATGTCTGGGCCAGCATGGGACATGAAGCAGAGCAAAAGGAACGAATAAAAGCTTTTAGCGGGTTCCAGATTAACACCAACCTGGTTAAACTGGCTGATCCAGACGCAGTCGTGATGCATTGCCTCCCTGCTCACCGGAACGAGGAGATCACCGATGAAGTGGTCGAGGGAACGCAATCAATTATTTTTGCTGAAGCCGAAAATCGCCTGCACGTACAAAAGGCAATTCTGGCAACCCTGATGGCACGTTAACTTTATGCAGATGACCTGTCCCCACTGCGGTTTCAGCAAACAGATCGGCCAGAAACAGCTACCGCCAGACATCACCAGAGCTAACTGTCCAAAATGCAAACAGAGTTTTCCGCTGCACCAGCAGACTCAGGAACCGGCACCACCCCTGGACGGTGTGGTCAACGGATATCAATCCAGCGAAAACGGCACAAAAAACTCTGCTCAAGCAGAAATTGATGCTTTGCCTAAAGCTGGGTTCTGGATGCGCTTGGTCGCAACCATCATTGATGCATTCATTGTGTTTGTGCTGCAATTTCTGCTCGGGTCACTACTTGCCGTAGCTGGGTTTGCCAGTGGTGGTGGCGGCGAGGGGACTGTCGGTAATATGGCCGTCCTGATACAGTTGTTCGGTTTTGCCCTTAGTGTTGCCTACTATGTTATTTTCACCGGCTACGCTGGTCAGACCCCCGGCAAGATGGCTTTACGGATCAAAGTAATCCGACGTGATGGATCAGCGCTCAGTTATGGTAGAGCCGCTTTTCGCGAGATTCCAGCAAAATTCATCTCAGGAATAATTTTTGGCATTGGCTACTTGATGGTTGCCTTTGATGAACAAAAACAGGGCCTGCATGACCGCATGGCCAATACTTATGTGATTAAACTTTAGGAGTTACGAGAATGATTAAAAAAGAAGCCGTAAAAAAAGTAGTTCTCGCTTATTCTGGCGGGCTGGATACCTCGATCATCCTCAAGTGGTTGGTTGAAGAATATGATTGCGAAGTCATCGCCTATGCAGCTGATCTCGGCCAGGGTGAAGAGTTGGACAATGTCCCGGAAAAAGCTAAAAAAACCGGCGCCAGTGCCTGCCACATTCTAGATCTTAAAGAGGAATTTGCGCGCGACTTCGTTTTCCCCATGTTTCGCGCCAATGCGATCTACGAAGGACGCTATTTTCTCGGCACATCCATCGCCCGTCCCTTGATTGCCAAGGCACAAATGGAAATTGCCGCCAAAGAAGGAGCCGATGCTGTCTCTCATGGGGCAACCGGAAAAGGCAATGACCAGGTTCGTTTTGAAATTGCTTATTACCATTTTAATCCAGCTGTAAAAGTTATTGCTCCATGGCGTGAATGGGATATGAACAGTCGCACAGCCCTTGAGGAATACGCCAGAAAACATGGGATTCCAATTCCAACCAGCAAAAAATTCCCCTGGAGTTCTGACCGCAACCTCCTCCACATTTCCTTTGAAGGGGATGTGCTGGAAAACCCCTGGTCAGAAGCTCCAGAAGAGATGTATGCCCTCACTGTCGCTCCCGAAGATGCCCCCGATCAACCAGAGTATGTTGAAATTGAGTTTGAAAAAGGTGATGCTGTTGCAGTTAACGGAGAACGCCTCTCCCCAGCGAAGCTGCTGGCTAAACTGAATGAACTCGGCGGAAAACACGGTATCGGACGAGTTGACCTGCTGGAAAATCGCTACGTCGGCATGAAGAGCCGTGGCGTCTATGAAACTCCTGGCGGCACCATCCTTGAAGAAGCACACCGTGGAGTTGAACAGATCACCATGGATAGAGAAGTAATGAACCTGCGTGATTCATTAGTCCCCCGCTATGCAGCAATGATTTACAACGGTTACTGGTTTGCTCCTGAGCGTGTTGCCCTGCAAGCACTGATTGACGAAACACAGAAAACCGTCAATGGCAAAGCACGGGTCAAACTGTACAAAGGTCACTGCCGAGTGGTCGGTCGTGACTCAGCAACCGACAGCCTGTTCAATGTTGATTTTGCCACCTTTGAGGCTGATGACGTTTATAACCAAGCGGATGCCGAAGGCTTCATCAAACTCAACGCCCTGCGGCTACGCATTGCAGCGATGCAACGTGCAGCCAAAAAATAGATATATCATTTGTCAGCGGCTCGGTGGCGATTGAGATAGCCACCGGGCCTGCAGGAACTATCCTTGGAAACAGCATTACAAAAACAGATTAAGACTTCCGTGGTCGCCTGTATCATGGATGAAAAGCAGAGAATCCTTCTGACTCGACGTAGCATTCCGCCATTTCTTGGTCAGTGGGTCATGCCCGGGGGGAAAATTGACCATGGTGAATCAATTGAATGTGCAATCCTTCGCGAGGTCAAAGAAGAGGTTGGTCTTCAGATCGAAATAGACCAACTTGTTGATATCTACGAACATCTGGCGATTGGTCATAAAAAAGACCATTACATCATTCTCTACTACCGAGCCAATGCCTTGACCTTTGAACTAGAGCTTAACTCGGATGAACTGAGCGAAGCGATCTGGTTTTCACATCACCAGCTCCCGACGCTGAACGTCCCACCAGGTTGTCGTCAGGTTCTGGCTCACCTCTTCCCTGAGCTGGAATGGCCGGGGCTAAAGCCCCCCGGAGACAATGCGGACTGCGAAATTCCCGGGGTTAACTCTCTGCACTGATTGTTGCTACTATGTTCACAATTATCAAAAAAAATATTGATATTGATTTCCAGCGTGGACACCACCTGCACTGCTTAATCAGCCAGATCCCCAACGAATTCAGTTTTGAAAAAGGATCTGATTCCCAAGCTATCACCCAGCGCAAGTGGCAACGCATCCGGTCAGTTCTTGAACTCATCACAAATGCCGAAAGTAATTTGAAAAAAATAAACTTTCTCCTCTTCCCTGAGGGGACGTTGCCCTGTAGTCACTTTGACCAAGCTCTTTCCTTGATTACTCAAAGTTTTCCAATCAATACTGTGACCATGCTTGGCCTCGAGGCTTTTTCTCTTGCCACTTTTTCAGCCTTAACTCAACGTTACAAAGACGACAATGAAGAGTTACTGCAGTCCATCGACAATGACCGCCAAAGCGGAGATATTGATGCCTTACAGGTAAACAGCACCGCAATCATCGTCAAGGAGAGCTCTGGGGAAATTCGGGTGTTTCTACAAGCTAAAAGCCATCCATGCTATCACGAAGAGGCTATGGAACCCCATCAGGATCTTTACCACGGAAAAGTGTTTCCCCTGTGGCACTGTCCCTCCACGGGCTTCAATTTTATGGCGATGATCTGTTTTGACTATATCTACCGGACTCCCTATGAATCCAATATCCGGCAGATAATCGATTACGCTAATGAATTGTATTTTTCCAGTCGTCAGCAACTTGATTTACTGGTAGTTTTAGAGTGTAATCCCAAACCGGAACACATCTTGGTCCGGAATGTTGTACACGGCTTTTATGGTGAAATGCTAGAATCGACACCGGGAGTACATGATACTATTACTGTTTTCTGTAATGCTTCGGGTGAGACCAGCGCTTCTTTGTCGACTGACTATGAAG
>JASJGU010000361.1:0-20647 GCA_033791385.1 Desulfuromusa sp. | reverse complement strand
AAAGGTCGGTAGAAAACCGCAATAAAAGAGAATAACTTTCGGGTTTCCCAGGGTGATCAATAGGCCACCAATGAAGTTTACGGACCTGGATGTTGTCACTTTTCTTTTTGCATCAGTCAGATTGGCGTTGTTTAAGAAAACTTTTATCCCTTGCCAGATCAGGTACCCGCCGCCGAGCAGTTTTATAATGATGAAGAAATTTCCCAGAGTTTGCGCCAGGAGTGCCAGTCCGAAGATTGCAAACAGCAGGAAAATAATATCTCCCAGGATGATTCCAGCGACAACAGCCAGGGCTGGGCGAAATCCGCTAGAAAGGGAACGGGATACCGTTGCAAAAACTCCGGGGCCAGGACTGGCAGCCAGAACCAGCATCGCCAGGGCAAAGCTCAAGGTTGATAACAGGGTCATGGCTCTTCCTCCAGGGGAACGAGAATAAAAGCTTTGCTGACTTCCGGATCAATTCTACGTGGCCGTCCAGTGTCGGCGCTGACATAAACCCAATCTGTTTCAGCACGGGCCAATACCGACTGGTTACTTGTATTCAGAAAAAGGTAACGGCGTAGCGAACTGGCGCGTTTCAAATTGCAGACCCAGGTCTGTATTTCAATTTCATCACCTGCAAATGCCGGCCTTAGATATTCAATATGATGTGAACGCACGAGCCAGCTACTGTTAAGGCTCCGGTAGAGTTCGCGGCTACAGCCCTGAGCATCAGAATGCATAGTGGCAACATCCTGCATCCACTGAACATAAGCGACATTATTGACATGGCCGTTTTCATCGTTGGCTTCAGTTGGAATAGTAAAACGATAGCTGTAAATTTTTGCCATTCTAATTACCTATTGGGGGAGATAATCATCTCTGACCGGGGAGAAGACTTCAATGGCTACTGTATCGTCCAGGATCACCCCATTGTGCTCAATATTTTCGGCGATGCACCAGCTGTCTCCTGTCTCAACGGTAAAGGTTTCACTGCCGATGGTCAGTTCCATACTGCCGGATACCAGATAACCGGTCTGCTCATGGGGATGACTATGGCGGGGGAGTAGAGCCCCTTTTTTCATCCGGAATTCAACCAGCAGCGTTTTTTCACCATGGACGAGAGTCTTCATTTCAATTTTGTCGAGAGCCGGTTTGTATCCCTCTGCGGATTTTTTCTGAAACATGGCATATCTCCATCAGGTTACTGTTGCCATGAGTAAAAACTGTTTGGCTTGTTCTGTCCAGAAAAATAAGGAAGTTGTTTTTACGGTGATATCGAAAGGTGGGGACGGAATTGAGGTCCGTCCCCACAAGTTTTAGCGTAGCAGGGCGGCGCTGATGACAACGCGCTGGATTTCGTTGGTGCCTTCATAGATCTGGGTGATTTTTGCGTCACGGAACATTCTCTCTACCGGAAAATCGCGAGTAAAGCCGTAACCGCCAAAAATCTGTACCGCTTCAGTTGTTACCTGCATGGCTACATCTGATGCATACATTTTTGCCATGGCAGATTCCTTGCCGTAGGGTTGCTTGGCCGAGGCTTTATAGGCCGACTGGTAAATCAGCAGCCGCGCTGCTTCAATTTGGGTTGCCATATCGGCGATCTTGAACTGAAGCCCTTGGAACGCACTGAGCGGTTTATTGAACTGAGTCCGGTCTTTCATGTATGCGACTGCGGCATCGAACGCCCCCTGCGCAATGCCAAGCGCTTGTGCGGCAATACCGATTCGACCGCCATCAAGAGTCATCATTCCCAGCTTGAAGCCTTCGTTTTCATTGCCGAGCAAGTTTTCTGCCGGAATTCTGCAGTTATCAAAAACCAGCTCTCGGGTTGAGGAAGCACGGATGCCGAGTTTTGATTCCTTTTTGCCAAAGCTGAAACCGGGAGTATCCTTTTCCACGATATAGGCACTGATGCCGTGATGTTTCTGCGCCTCTTTGTCGCTGCGGGCAAAGACAATATAGGTGTCTGCATCGCCACCGTTGGTGGTGAAAATTTTGCTGCCGTTTAAAATCCATTCGTTACCAGCGCGAGTCGCGGTGGTTTTGGTGCCGCCGGCATCAGATCCGGCAGAATTTTCAGTCAGAGCAAAAGCTCCCAGTTTTCTGCCTTCGGCCAGCGGGTGTAGATATTTTTCTTTCTGCTCTTCCGTTCCGAACTGATAGATTGGGTTGGCACCAAGGGAAATGTGGGCGGAGAGGGTTACCCCGGTAGAAGCGCAGACCCTTGATAGTTCTTCGACCGCAATGGCATAACTGATGTAATCCGCTTCAGCTCCGCCGTATTTTTCCGGGAAAACAATGCCGGTTAGTCCCAATTCTGCGAGTCGATCAAACATGATCGTGCGATCGAAATATTCCGTCTCATCGCGCTCCTGAATCCCGGGAGTGATCTCTTTTTCGGCAAACTCGCGTACCATCTGACGCATCAAGTTATGTTCATCGGTTAAGTCAAAGTGCATGAAATCCTCTCCTTCGTCAGTTTCTGTTATAACAAAACTATTCTCCCTTAAATTCTGCCTCACGTTTTTCCAGAAACGCCTGCATTCCTTCTTTCTGGTCAGCTGTGGCAAAGCAGAGTCCAAACAGTTCCGCTTCATATTGATTGGCACGCTCAAGATCGAGTTCCAGACCATTGCGTACTGCCTCTTTAGCCAGCCGTACAGCGTAAGGGCCTTTGCTGATGATTGAATCTGCCAGATTTTTTGCTGTTTCAAGCAGTTGATCGAGGGAAACCACTTTGTTGGCTAAGCCGATTCGGTAGGCTTCGGCGGCATCAATCATTGCTCCGGTGAAAATCAGCTCCAAGGCACGACCTTTACCGATTAGCCTTGCCAAGCGTTGTGTCCCGCCAAAACCTGGTATCACTCCGAGGTTAACTTCCGGTTGGCCGAAGCGAGCGTTGTCTGACGCGATCCGGATATCGCAGCCAAGGGCGAGTTCACAACCACCTCCCAGAGCAAAACCATTGACCGCAGCAATGACCGGTTTTGGGCATGCTTCAATATGGCGCATCACCTGATGGCCAAGTTTTGCAAACCTCCGGGCTTCAAGGGCCGAAAGCTGTTGCATGGCAGCGATGTCGGCTCCGGCAACAAACGCTTTTTCGCCATTACCAGTAATGATGATGACCTGGGTCGCATCATCTTCAGCAAATCCGATAAAGGCATCTTGCAATTCGACCAAGGTTTTTTCATTGAGAGCGTTCATCGCTTTGGGACGGTTGATAGTGACGATAGCGATCCCATTATCAAGTTCAACCAGCAGGTTTTCGTAGGCCATTAGTGTCCTCCAGAATATCAGGAAACAGTGTTATGTGTTTGGATTACGTTAACGTAAGAGATAGCTCTATCGCGGTCAAGTTATTTTACGCTGAAGGACGAAATTATTGATTTTTCTTCGATTGTAAAATGCTGAATTTGGGAAAAGAATTGGTGAAAATTGAGGGTTATTGTCTTGCTGATTTGGCTGATTGGTTTGATCATGGTGAAGCAGCACGGCGCGTACTCTTATGGCAGGAAGCCATGAGGGCGCCAATGTGCTGCTCATCATTTTGTCATTATTGCAGGTGTCAAGTGGCTGGCAGGCGTATAATTTTTTGGCCTCGTAATTTGAACTGGTTGCTTTAATATCCACTATTCAGCTGTGATACCTGATCATTCATCGTCCAGAAATCGTACAAATAGCCCAGTCCAAAAATCCCACCAGTCAAGAAGTAGATAACCCCAGTGACCCATTTTCCCAAATACATCCGGTGGATGCCGATTAAGCCTAGAAATGTCAGCAGAATCCAGGCCACCGTGTAGTCATAGTCACCATCAGAAAAACGCAGATTGGCATCACGATCCATGCCGGGGATCAAAAATAGGTCTATTATCCAGCCGATGCCAAGGAGTCCCAGAGTCAGAAAATAGATTGTTCCAGATATCGGTTTACCATAATAAAAGCGGTGCGATCCAGTGAAGCCAAAAATCCATAAAATGTAGCCAATCGCTTTCTGGTGGGTGTCGTTCGCATTATACATTTCTTGCTCCTTGCTCCTTGTGTTATTCAAGTTCAATCCCCAGGGCGACCAGATAACGTGAAACCATATTGTAAGTAGCGATTATCCCGATGAGTTCTACTAGATGCTGATCATTCTGCAGCACATCTTTGACGCTATCCATGGTCGAACTGCTGACCTGTACTGATTGGGTCATTTCTATGCTGAGCTGGATGACCGCCAGTTCTGCGATATCAAACACTGAATGGTTAAAGTTGGAGGGCTCAATCTGTTGCAGAACAATCAGTTGGGCTTCTTGTCCCCCGGCTTTTAAAAATTCCGGCGCATGTTGAGTAAATTCGTATTCGGCTCCATTGAGTATTGCGACGGTACAGATTGCCAGTTCGCGTAATTTGGCGGGAACCCCAAGGTCATTTCTAACTGCGCCAAGAAAGCTATTCCAGCTCGTTGCAAAGGGAGGACTGTGTAGTAGCATGCGATCCAGGTTGAGTAAAGTGCCTCCCCGGCGAGCGCGGATAGCATCGACCAGTTCACGCGGTTCTTGAACATCTTCTGGCTTGTAGGGAATGACGGGCATAAGAGTGACTCCATGAAAAATATGAAAGCGGATGAAATGTTGACGTCTTTGTCTATGTTAACGCAATCTTCTGAGTAACTTAAAGCTGATGAGCTGATGGTGCTCTTTTGTAATAACCTCAAATAAAACTCTGACAGGATCAACGGGATAAAATCTGATGTTAAATCTTAACCCCCAAAAAACGTTTTTCCGATCTGTGATTTTTATCAGATCTTTATCTTGTCAAGGAAATTTTTGATCTTCTTATGTTTCAAACAAAAGTTACTCTACGAAAATTAGCTCAAGAGGCGTGGGTCGCTATTCAGTATGTCAGAATCTTTGCCGACAGATTCTCCCGCTTCAAGCAACTCCTGCCAGATATTCGGATCAATCGGAATTCCATCCTTCAAACGGATGGCCATGATTCGGCATTCCGGTTCACCGGCGAGCACGATGTCATTATTTGCATCCGCCGCTCCGTCCTGTGGGCGGGAAACTTGCTTTTTTTAGAGATGCGCTTTGCCGCGCAGAGATCGCCGCAGAAGAAAGTAACCGGATAGTGCGGAGAGTAGTGATCCCATAAGGACACCGAACCTTGCTGCTGCTCCGACTTCATCAGAGACTCCTTCTAACGCAAGTGTTGATACAAACAGACTCATGGTAAAACCGATTCCACAAAGTGTGGCCATTCCATGGAATTCTCGCCAGCCAATTCCCTTTGGCAGTTGGGCAATCTTTAATTTAATGCCGATCCAGCAAAGGCCCAGAATGCCGAGCGGTTTGCCAATGAAAAGACCAGCAGCAATCCCTAAGGGAAGAGGGGCTAGAAGGGCAGCTGGGGTCATCCCTGCAAATGAAATCCCAGCGTTGGCAAAGGCGAAAATTGGCAGGATAACGAAAGCAACCAAGGGGTGTAAATCATGTTCAAGCTGTTTTAATGGTGAGTTGCCATGTTGATCCTTGGCGCGAAGAGGTATAGCGAAGGCAAGCACTACCCCTGCCAGGGTTGCATGAACTCCTGATTTCAAAACACAGATCCAGAGAAACACACCAACACACAGATAGGACGCAATTCTTATCACGCCAAAATAGTTCATTATTACCAAGGTAACAATAGCTAAGGTAGCAAGAATTAATGAAATTATTGAGAGTTGATTGGTATAAAAAAGGGCAATAATAACAATAGCACCAAGATCGTCCATAATAGCCAAAGTCAATAGAAACAGCTTGAGGACATTGGGGACTCGTTTTCCAAGTAGAGCCATCACCCCCAATGCAAAAGCGATATCGGTCGCTGCTGGGATCGCCCAGCCTTTAAGGACCGCCGGGTCTGCCCAGTTAAACCAGACGTAGATGAGTGCGGGCACGACCATTCCACCAACGGCAGCGATTCCAGGCAGAGCAACCTGCGGCAGGCTTGAGAGTTCTCCTTCTAAAACTTCGCGTTTTACCTCAAGACCAACCAGCAGGAAGAAGACCGCCATCAAGCCATCGTTGATCCATAACAGTAATGGTTTGGCAAGTACCAGCGCTCCAATATGCACGGCAACATGGGTGTCTAGAAAGGCCCCATAAAGGGAAGACAGGGGAGTGTTTGCACAGATTAGAGCTAGAATCATGGAGCCAATCAACAAAAGGCCGCTGGAGGATTCAAGTTTTAAAAAATCACGAATTGTCTGAATGGGCATAATCTTTTATCTCTCTGTCACTGATAATTCTTGTATTGCAAAAAGTGGGTGAGACTTCATTTTATACTATTTTCAAGACAGATAAACCTCTTTTCTGTGGACAACCCTGACTCAACTTGCAACCTATGTTTAATAACGTTATGGATTTCGACAAAGATGTTTTTATTGCTGGCAGTCTGGTTGAATATAGAAAGAAACCTGTTACCATATTAGCAGATATTTATTTTATTTGAGCGTCATTAGTTTCATTTGCCGGATTTCCTCTGGGGAGAGGTGACATGGGTCTTGGTCTGCAGGAGATAATCGATCTTGATGACCTACAAGAGCTGATGCGTTTTTTTTATGAAGCGGCAGGGATTTCGGTTGGTGTGATGGATGTAGATCAGAACTGGCTGGTGTCAATCGGCTGGCAGAGTATCTGTACCAATTTCCATCGGGTGAATCCAGAGAGTCGTAAAAACTGCATATTAAGTGAATTCAGGATACAGGAATATCTGAATTCGAAGGAATATCTCACCTATCCCTGCCCAAATGGCCTCATAGAGGTCGCCATTCCGATTCTGCTTGATGATACCCCCCTGGGCTTTTTTTTTCTGGGACAATTCCTCCATTCCCCCCCCGATCACGATTATTTCCGTCGGCAGGCGATCAGTTATGGTTTTGATATAGATGTTTACCTGCAAGCGTTAGAAAAAGTACCAGTGATTTCTCAACAGAGAATAGAACATCTGATGAAATTTTTTGTCCGTTTTTTTGATTTACTGACCCGGATTGGATCCGAAAATCAGCAGCGGCGCCAGGCCGAACTTGAAGCTCAGCAAGCAAAAGAACATTTTGAAACTCGGGTGGAGGAGCGGACTCTTGAATTAAATCGTGCCTTGACTGAAGTGGCAGACCTTGCGGCTCATCTCAATGAGAGTCTTAAGCAGGTGGAACAGTTAGCCGTCACTGATACCTTGACCGATACCTATAATCGTCGCAAGTTTGATGAAACGATTGTCCAGGAACATCACCATGCCGAACATGGGAAGTCGCCTTTTTCGCTGATTATGTTTGATATTGATCACTTTAAGAAGGTGAATGATAAATTTGGTCACAGCGCTGGGGATTTGGTCCTTAAACAACTTTGCCACTTGATTCGTGGCCTGATTCGTCAGGGAGATCTGTTGATTCGGTGGGGTGGAGAGGAATTTTTGATTTTGTTGCCGAGCACTCTGATTGAGGAAGCGGGGCCCTTTGCAGAGCGAATCAGGTTGGAGGTGGAGCGGGAACAATTTGTCGACGTTGGATCCATTACCATCAGTCTGGGGGTGGCTCAAATACGTGCAGGGGATAGCATCGACACTCTGCTCAAGCGGGTAGATAATGCTCTGTACCGGGCTAAGCAGGAAGGGCGAAATCGAGTTGTTTTGCAATCATTTCTCCTGTGATTCTTAGGGTATAACGATTTAAGCTTTTCTCAAAGCAAGTGCCGCATTGGCAGAAAATATCAGCAATGCACCACACCAGCCTGAGATTGCGAGCGACGGATCAGCCACTAAGATGGGGCCGAGCAGCGCAGCCAGCAATATGCGACTGGAAGAAATAATCGATCCCTCAACTGCGGTGACATACAAAAAACCGTAGGTGATCAGATACTGTCCCAGCACACCAGCAGCCGAACAGCTTAGCAGAAAGAGCAACTCCTCTAAGTTTGGCAGAAAGATGGCGTCATAGAAAAATATCAACATCAAAGCCGTGCCCAGGCCAAACATAAAAAACAGGATTGTCTGCGAATCGTGATAGCGCCTGCTGATATTGAGGTAAATAATCGCGACTGCAGCCGATATCCCCGAACTGAGGCCCCATAAACTTTCCGAGCCGGGTTTAATATCACCTGGTGCAAGAACGAGCCAAACCCCAGCAAATGCCACAGCAACAATCAGCAGTGACAACCGGTCGCGCTGCCCCCGAAGAAAAAACCAGGAGAATACGGCAACAAAAAGGGGATAGGTCATATTGAGGATATTTGCCTCAGCCACCGATCCCGTTTCAACAGCCTTATAAAAACAGAACACAGAGACTGTATTGGCCACCGTTCGACCAATAAGATAATGGTATCTTTTGGGTCGCAAGCACTGTTTTTGCAGGATCATCGTAAATGAAACGACTACGAAGCCGAGCAGCAGTCGGGCAAAAACAAAATAGGCAGATTCAATTGTCACATGGGGCTCAGCCCAGCGAATTATGAGTGTAGCCAGATAGAAAAAGAAGGCGGAGCCGAAAACAGCAAGCCAGCCGATGGTTTGGCGGGGTACTTTGGGACCGATTCCAGGTAACTGAATATTCATGGTTGATCAAGCCGTCATCAAAAAAAATTTATCAAGTGATTCTGGGACATATTTAGCCAGATAGGGGCTTTTGCATTAAATACTATCCCCTAATACAAAGCCCGTAGATCTTTTTGATCTACGGGCTTTGTATTTTTAAAAAATATTTTAATTATTCTGTTTCATTCACAGACTTAAACGGCACCAGCAGGATTTGAATGCGCCGATTCTGGGCGCGGCCTTCTAATTCATCGTTGCTGGCAACCGGGTGGTATTCACTGAGACCGGATGCAACTAACCGCTCACCCGGCAGACCGACTGTATCCTGTAGGAAATGAACAACGCTCGTGGCACGGGCGGTTGAGAGCTCCCAATTAGAAGGGAATAGTTCAATCAGGCGGTTGCTGATCTGGACGTTATCGGTATGTCCTTCAATTTGTAAGGCCTTGTCAGGAAATTTGTTCAAAACGTCCCCCAAACTCTGCAGAACCTTTTTCCCCTCTTTTTTGAGGGTAGTTTCTCCTGAATCAAAAAGAATTTTGTTGAGCAGATTGACAGACAATTGTCCCTCAAGGTTCGAGATGGTCAATTCTCCACGTTTTATCTCTTCTTCCAGGGCCCCGACCAGTTGATTGTAGGTATTTTTAACCTTAGCCAGCCGTGCTTCGCGGGCAATTTTTTCTTTTTCCAACGCCTGATTCAGCTCTTCGATCGTTGTCAGTAATTGGTCATTGGTTTGCTGCATGTCGTTCAATTGCTCACGCATCGCGGCAATTTGCTGCTGGTGCAGGGTCAGGTTGCCTTCCTGACGTTCCTGATTGGCACTGGCTGCCAGTAGGTCGCGCTGAAGTTTGGAATTTTGTTGTAGAACCTCAACCAGTCGAGCGTTGAGGATAGATAACTCATTCTGCAAATCTTTTTTATTCTGACGCAGCTCACTGTTGGTCGTTGATAAGTCAGTTACATCACGAGTGAGTAAATCTGTTTCGTTGACTTTTTGCTGATAGGTATTTTTACTGACGCAGGCTCCTAATGCCAGAGGTAGCCCAAGCAGTAGAATAACTAATAGTCTTTTCATTTGGCACTCCTTTTGAAAATAGTGATCTTATGCTTTTCATGAATGTCACATTTTTACCACAAGTTGTGGAAATGTAAAGGGGATTTGCATACGTAAGGCCAGTGTTTTAGGTTGCGAGAGAAATGACCATTATGCTATAGATTAGGTCATTTTTCCTGAAATTCTCGATACATTGACGGCTTTTGAGCCCTGCTGGAGTCTTATCAGATGCAGTTTGAAATTGAGCGTATTGTGCGGACCGCGCTGGAAGAAGATATTGGTCTTGGTGATGTAACGACTGAGGCTACGGTAGCACGGGATACTGTGGCGCGTGCTGAACTGGTCGCTAAAGAAGATTTTACTCTGGCCGGACTTGATGTCGCGGCCAAGGTTTTTAATACTCTTGATGCGGATGTCAGTTTCGAAAAGATTTTTGCAGATGGGTATTCTGTTCACAAAGGGGAAGTCATTGCCTGGCTGAAAGGGAAGGCTTCCGTGTTGTTACAAGGTGAGCGGGTTGCTCTTAATTTGTTGCAGCGGATGAGCGGGATTGCCAGCTTAACGGCCAGATATGTTGCTGAAGTGGAAGACACAAACGCAATCATTGTCGATACCCGCAAAACGGCTCCTGGTTTGCGGGCTTTGGATAAATATTCTGTCCGTATGGGAGGTGGTCGGAATCACCGGATTGGCCTATTTGATGGAGTTCTGATTAAGGAGAATCATATCGCTGCTGCTGGCGGTATTAGCGCTGCTATTGCGCGAGCGAAACAACAGCTTTCCCATACTCTAAAAATCGAAATAGAAGCCCGTGATTTGACCGAAGTTACGCAGGCATTGCGCGCTGGGGCTGATATCATCATGCTTGATAATATGAGCTTGGATGAAATGCGGCAGGGCGTTGAGCTGATTGCCGGGAAGGCACTGGTTGAGGCTTCCGGTGGGGTCACCCTGGAGCGGGTTCGTGGTATTGCTGAAACTGGAGTCAATATTATTTCTGTTGGTGCCTTGACCCATTCCGTCGAGGCTGCAGATATTTCAATGTTATTTAATTAATCGCGTGCTTAAAGGTTTTATGATTTTTCTGTAGGCACCTAATTTTAGATTGGAAATCCATTGACCTCACGCGATAAAATCCTCAGTTTGTTTCGTGCTTCTCCTAAACAATATATATCGGGACAGGACATCAGCGGCTCGCTGAATATTTCCCGGGCAGCAGTGTGGAAACAGGTTAAGGTGTTACGTGAGTTAGGCTTTGAAATTGAAGCTAAACATTCTCAAGGGTATCGATTAGTGTCTGCTCCCGATTTGTTATTGGCAGCCGAAATTGAGAATGATCTGAATTGCCAGTTGATTGGTCAATCGGTTTGTTCTCTTGCAGCGACGGATTCAACCAACATCCATGCACGCCGGTTGGCTGAAGAGGGAGCGCTTGAGGGTACGGTGGTTGTTGCCGACCGACAAAGCGCTGGCCGAGGTCGTCTTGGTCGGCGCTGGGAATCCCCTGTTGGTGTCAATCTTTACTGTTCTATTATCTTACGTCCTGAAATCCCTATTCAGCAGGCTCCCCAATTAACTTTCCTTTCTGCCGTTGCTGCTGCCGAAACCCTGAACGAAGTTTGTCACCTATCCGCTAAAGTAAAATGGCCGAATGACATTCTTGTGAACGGCGCTAAAATTTCAGGTTTACTGAATGAAATGAATGCCGAGACAGAACAAATTCATTTTGTTATTCTTGGGATCGGCGTTAATCTGAATATGCTCGAAAATCAGTTTCCTGGGGAACTCCCTTATCCAGCGACCTCAGCACTTTTAGAAACGGGAAAGGTTGTCGATCGCCTACATTTTTTACGGACATTTTTGCGCTGTCTGGATGCTTATTATTCTGAATTTTTGCAGGATGGATTTGTCCCGATACGACGACGCTGGGAAAATCTCTGCGACGTGATAAATATGCAAGTTGAAGTTGATCAGGGGAATAGAACCCTCTGCGGTACAGTTGTTGGACTGGATGCAGAAGGAGCGCTGCGGCTGCAGCTGAGTAATGGAAAAATTGAGAGAATTTTGGCCGGCGATGTGCGACCGATCAAGAAAACAATGAGCTGATCTTAGGAGTCGTGAAGTCACATGTTATTGGTTATTGATGTTGGAAACAGTAACACCGTCCTGGGGATTTATGATGGTCAGAATTTAGTGAAAGACTGGCGGGTTGGGACAGATAAGTACCGAACGATTGATGAATATGCCATGTTGATCAATGATTTGTTCCGGTTGTCAGGACTGCAGTTTTCAGATTTGAGTGCTGTGATTGTTTCCAGTGTTGTGCCACCGATGCTGACGACTATTGAGGGGCTCTGCCGGAAATACTTTCAGTTGACCCCCTATGTTGTCGGCCCGGGAATGAAGACTGGCATGCCAATTCAGTATGATAATCCACATGAAGTTGGTGCCGATCGCATTGTTAATGCCATCGCTGCTTATGAAAGATTTAAATGTGGTCTGATTGTCGTTGATTTTGGTACGGCAACAACCTTTGATGTGATTTCCTCTGCTGGTAGTTATCAAGGTGGCGCCATTGCACCAGGTGTGGGAATCTCTGCTGATGCATTATTTGAGCGGGCGAGTAAATTACCCCGGGTCGAATTTTCACGCCCAGATCAGATCATTGCTAAAAATACAGTTAGCAGTATGCAGGCTGGAATTTTTTTCGGCTATGTCGGTTTGGTTGAAGGAATTGTCAGTCGCATGAAAAAGGAGTTGTCTGAGACCGCCAAAGTTGTTGCGACGGGTGGGCTCGCGGCACCAATATCTGCGGCAACCAACAGCATTGATCAGGTAGAACCATTCTTGACCTTGGAAGGATTAAAGATACTCTACGAAAGGAACCGGAATTAACCTTCAGACCCTGTTATCTGGACGTAATGACGTCGATGAAATGGAGGGCTGCTGTTACGGGAGATCCGTAGCAGGCTTTTTCTTTAAAAGGAGCGATTCATGGGCAAGTACGACACAACAAAATTGAGAAATCTTGGGATTGTGGCACATAACAGTGCCGGTAAAACTTCGCTTGTAGAGGCGATTTTATTCAATACGGGTATGACTGATACGCTGGGAAAGGTCGATAATGGGACCTCGGCAATGGATTTTGAGGAAGAGGAGATTAAGCGGCGCGCAACGCTCAGTGCCAGTTTGAATCATTGTTTGTGGAACGATTACAGCTTGCATATCGTCGATACTCCCGGAGTCAGCAACTTTCTGCATGATACCCGCCGTTGCCTGCGCGTTCTCGGTGGCGCAGTGGTGATTGTTTCGGCGATTTCAGGGGTTAAGTCTCAGACGATGCAGATCTGGAAATGGTGCGACAAATTTGAAGTTCCCCGGATTGCTTTTGTCAATAAGATGGACAAAGAACGGGCCAACTTTTTACAAGCTGTCGATGATATGGAAAAAACACTTGGTGCGCGTGCAGTGGTCGTAACCATGCCGATTGGCGCTGAAGAGGGTTTTAAGGGCATTATTGACTTAGTCCGCATGAAGGCCAAGATCTACAAGTTTGACGAAATAGGAACCTACGAAGAGGTTGAAATTCCGGAAGAATATCAGGAGGAAGCTAGCCGTCTGCGTGAGCAACTACTTGAGGCTACTGCTGAAGCTGACGATGATTTAATGGAGAAGTATCTCGAAGGGGAGGCCTTAAGCGAAGAGGAAATTTTATTTGGTCTGCGCGAAGGAACCCTGACGGGTGTATTTACCGCTGTGTTTTGTGGTAGTGCGACTGCCAACATCGGAGTGCGACTCCTTCTCGATTATATTACTGCTTGTCTGCCGTCACCAATCGACAAAGGAACTCAGACCGGCGTTAAGCCACATACCGATGAACCGGTTGAACGACAGCCGAGCGAAGAAGAGCCTTTTTCAGCGATGGTATTTAAAACGATCAATGATCCCTATGCCGGTAAGTTGACCCTGATGCGGCTCTATTCTGGAACCTTGTCGGCAGATACGGTGGTGTATAACCCGAATAAGGACGAAAAAGAACGAATCAGTAATATCTTTAAACTTGAAGGAAAGAAGCAGCGTCCCATCGATTTAGCTGCAGCCGGGGATATTATTGCTGTCCCCAAATTAAAGGTAACGGCGACGGGGGATACTCTCTGTGATTTGAAAAATCAGATTATGTATGAACCCCTGATACCGCTTAAGCCGATTATTTCTTTCGCTCTGGAAGGAAAGAATAAAGGGGATGAGGATAAAATTTATACTGGTCTGCAGCGGTTGATGGAGGAAGATCCAACCTTACGGATTACCCGTGATGAAGAGACCAAAGAAATTGTGCTTTCCGGAATGGGGCAGATTCATCTTGAAGTTGCGGTTGAACGTCTCAAGCGTAAATATGGTGCAGAGGTTGTGCTTAAGGAACCCAAAGTGCCTTATCGTGAGACCATCAAGGCTTCGACGCAGCTACAAGGTAAATACAAGAAACAATCGGGTGGGCGAGGGCAGTTCGGTGATGTCTGGATCGAAGTCAAGCCTCTGCCGCGTGGTGCCGGTTACGAATTTGTCGACAAGGTTGTCGGCGGTGTCATACCACGAAACTATATTCCCGCTGTTGATAAAGGGATTATCGAAACGATGAAGACCGGCCCCTTGACTAAAAATCAGGTCGTAGATGTGCAGGTCACCTTGTATGATGGTTCTCATCACTCGGTTGATTCATCAGAAATGGCATTTAAAGTCGCTGGTTCGATGGCGTTCAAGAAGGCGATGGAAGTGTGCAAACCGGTGCTGCTAGAGCCAATTATGGCTATTGAAGTCACCGTTCCTGACGATTGTATGGGCGATGTCATCGGTGATCTTAACTCCCGACGTGGCAAGGTTGTCGGTGTTGAACCGCAAGCTAACAGTCAGGTTATTAGTGCAGAAGTGCCAATGGCAGAAGTACTCAGGTATGCTCCTGAATTGCGTTCCATGACCTCAGATCGTGGTATGTTCTCCATGGAATTCAGTAAATATGAAGAAGTGCCGACGCACCAGACGGCCAAGATTCTGGAAGATATGAAGAAGGACTAAGAAATATATCCGGGACACTAGTTTAAATTGGTGTCCCGGTTCTCTTACAGAAAACAGGAGCCTGGGAGACCGCTGTGGATGAACAAAAAAGGATTGAGTCACTCCTCCTTGATGATTCAGATAGTTCGCGATCAGTTGAACATATTGCGGAGCAGGAGGTGAGAGCTGTCAGCTCTGGGAAAAATCGCTTAGGATCACTGCTTGTGCTGGCGTTGTTATGTGCTCTTCTCTTGGGGGCCGGTTATTATTACTTGGCCAATATGACTGCGCCACAACCGCCGGTAACCCCACTGAGCCTTTATGTCTCACCAAAGCTTCCAGTTCCTGCACGGCCGATCATAGATCTTTCTGCTACAGTAGCAGCTGTTGCTGAAGAGACCTCTTCTCCTGATTTAAACACCGCATCGGCTAAAAAAATAGAGCTTGAGAAAAAAACTTCTGTAGTGACCCCGCGAGTTGCTAGTGCGGTTCCTCTATTTACCGTGACCGTCGGCCCTTTTATCAATGATGTTGAATTGCAACAGGCCATTAGTTGGTTACAGGAGCTCGGCTTCCAACCGCAAAAAAAACCAGGCCGCGGGCAGGTTACTATGGTTCGCTTGTTGGAAGGGATATATCCAGAGGAAGAGGCACGGATGCACTTGGCAACGTTGAAAAAGGTAACCAAATCGGCATTTATATTGCCCGATGGGGGTAACCTGGCAGTTTATGCTGGATCTTTCCATCAGGAAAACCGAGCAAGGCAACTGCAGGACGAGTTGGCAGACGAAATGGTAAATGTAGCACTTGTAGGTAGTACGATTACTATGAATGGTACAATGTTGACTGCGCTCCAGGCCGATCGGCAAACTGCCCGCGAAGTTGCAGCGCATATCTCCAGTTTGGGACTGCAGGCACAGGTGCTAGAAAAGAAGTGAGGTATGCTTGACTGAGAAACAACAGGGATCAGAAAAGGTTCAGATAGTCATCCCGGCAGAAGTCGCCAAGATCATGAGTAAATGGGGTGGGCACAGTGTCCGTTTGGCGGCAGCTCGTGGTGCGCTGCCAATGTCAGGCCACAATCTTGTCACCGTTCTGTTCGTTTTTTATCATGGTGAAAATCAGGAACTTAAGGGAGAGGCTTTAAGTACCCTGGAAACCCTACCAGCACAGATTTTGTTAGCTGCTCTGAGCCAGGCCGAACTGCACCCATCTATCATTGATTTCGTTGTGAAATTGCGCTACCAGGATTCCGTGGTGATGCAGGCGGCACTGCAACACCGGATGGTTGGGATTAAGAGTTTATTGTTTCTGGCAAAGAACAGCAGTGGTGATGTGTTGGACATGCTTTCGCACAATGACGAAGTTCTGCGTAAGACGGATGCCTTACGAACTGCGATAATCAACAATATCCACGCTGACAAAGTAATGAAGCAGCGTCTCGGTTGGGTCGAGCCGAAGGTGGAGCCTGAACCGAAACCTGTTGCAGAAGCTGTTTCCGTAGAAGAAGATGAGGTCGATTCTTTCGTTGACGAAGATCTTGAGGAAGAGGCTCTCTCTAAGTATCAAGAACTGCAAGAGATGAGTGTTGCTGACAAGATTAAAATGGCATTGACGGGTGACAAAGAGTGGCGAACCTTGTTGATTCGTGAGTCCAATAAGCAGGTGAATACCGCTGTCCTGAGAAACCCTAGAATCTCAGACGGAGAAGTCCTGGCTGTCGCAAAAAACCGCAGCAGCAGTGATGAGATGATCCGAATTATTTTGCTCAATCGAGATTGGGTAAAACTTTACGAAATGAAAAAAGCACTGGCTATTCATCCGCGAACACCACTGCAAACAGCAATGCGCTATATGACTTTTTTGTCTGAAAAGGATATTCGTGAGATGGCTAAAAGCCGTGATGTCGGCCAGGCGATTGTCAATAACGCAAGACGTATGTTGATGACTAAAAAACGATAATTATGCAGAAAAAGCAAAGGAGTCGTTGATGGGAAAAGTTATGTATCGGGCCGGAATTTTAACCCTTTCTGATAAGGGTGCTTGTGGTGAACGTGAAGACGAAAGTGGTGCTCTTCTTGCTGAGATGGTATCAGGGTTTGCTAATGTTGCCCGCTATCAAGTGATAGCCGATGATCATGACAAAATTGTTATGATGTTAAAAAGTTGGGTTGATGATCTTCATCTTGATTTTATTCTGACCACTGGTGGAACAGGTTTGAGCCCGCGAGATCTGACTCCCCAAGCGACTGAAATGATCCTTGATTATCAGGTGCCCGGAATGGCAGAAGCAATGAGGGTCGCCAGTTTCAGCAAAACTCCCCGTGCAATGCTGTCGCGTGCCTTGGTTGGGGTACGCCAGAAAACTTTGATTGTCAATCTACCCGGTAGTCCCAGGGCAGCTCGGGAAAACTTTGAAGTGCTGCTATCGGTACTTCCTCATGCCTTAGCAAAATTAAACGGTGATCCTGCTGACTGTGCGGTTGAAGATGATCAATAGAGACCTGTTTGTTTTTTCTTAACTATCTGAAATTATAGAATAACTATTAATTTAAAAATTTTGTAGATAGCTGTAAACAGTTGCTGTGGACAGTGCTGTGTAAAACTGATTGCCAATCAATTGTAGCCCCCATGAGGGCTCAACTCTTCCTCTTTGCATAAATATTAAGCAGCTATTTTGAGCCTGATTTGCCCTGAAAAGAGTGATCTTTTCAGTCTCTGGGTCACAAATTTCAACACCATACAATGAAGGTATAAGCGATGCGGATAACTCCTTTAAGGGAACTAAATATGCGCTATCAAGCGTTGCAGAAATTGCTACAGCAACAGGATATTGCCGGGGCTATTTTGCTGCAGAATAGCGACCTTTTTTATTTTACCGGTTCGATACAACGCGGTCTTCTCTACATTCCTGCCGAAGGTGAGCCGATTTATCTGGTGATAAAAGATTATAACCGCGCGTGTTTGGAATCCGCATTGTGCCAAATCCAAAACATTCGCAGCATTAGAGAGTTGCCGGCACTGTTGCAAAAAAAGGGATTCAAGTTGCCACAGCGGATTGGGATGGAATTAGATGTGCTGCCGGTGCTGCAATTTCAGCGCTATCAGAAACTTTTTCCTGCTGCAGAAGTCAGTAATGTGTCTCCGCTGATTCGCAAGGTTCGTGCAATCAAAAGTGAATATGAGCTCGGGATTATGCAAGAAAGTGCTCTGATTGCAAAAAAAACTTATGAGCAGGTCAAGAATATTGTCGCTGTTGGGACAACCGATCTCGAAGTTGCTGCAGAATTGGAATGCTTTGCCAGGAAAGAAGGGCATCAGGGTATTATACGCTTCAGAAGTTTTAATTCAGAATTGTATTTTGGCCATGTTTTTTCTGGTAGCGATGGGGCTGTACCTACTTATTTGGATGCCCCTCTCGGTGGTTTGGGGCTGAGCTCAGCTGTGGGGCAGGGCGCTGGTGATAAATCTATCAAAGCAGGTGAGCCGATTATTATTGATTTTATTGTGGCTTATGATGGCTATCTGGTTGATCAGACCAGAACCCTGTCGGTCGGACCGTTACCCGATTCTCTACAGCAGGCCTACGCCGACATGCTGAAAGTTCAGGATAAACTAAATACGCTTGCACGTCCTGGCATTGTTTGGGGTGATATCTATCAGCAGTGTTGCGGTTTGGCAGTAGACCTTGGATATAAGGACAATTTCATGGGTGCAGCTGGTGCCCAGGTTTCTTTTATTGGTCATGGAATCGGTATTGAAGTTGATGAATATCCTTTTATCGCCAAAGGTTTTGATGAGCAAATTTTGGAAAAAAATATGACTTTTGCCTTTGAGCCAAAGGCAGTTTTTCCGGGAGTGGGTGCCGTAGGTATTGAAAATACTTGGCGAGTTACTGTCGACGGTATAGAGAGGATAACCTTTGCAAGTGAAAATTTGCTGCAGCTCTAGCGATTTCTGAAAACGATAATTTTTTATTTACGATCATACAATCTAAGAGCTCGTCGAACTCTAGCCAATAGTCGGATCGGTTGAATCGGCTTGGCAATAAAATCAAAGAATCCCATCTCAAGCAAATTATACTCATCCTCTGCGCTGGTGTTTGCCGAGAGAGCAATGACCGGAACATTGTCAATTTCACCGTTGGATTGTAGCGCCTTGAACATTTCGATCCCATCCATTCGTGGCATGACTATATCGGTAATAATTAGATGGGGATGTAGTTGAGTTGCAATCTTTAACCCTTCAGCACCATTTCTGGCTTTGTATATCGAATAACCTTCTTTTTTTAAGGTTGTTTCTGCGGCATTCAGAACGTTTTCCTGATTATCTACCAGCAGGATATTTTGGGTCTGCTCATCTTTATCTATAGGGATATCGGACAGATAGTGTTTTTTGATCGCTGTTTTAATTTCATCCGGGGTTGCAACACAGGGTGAAATACGCATTGCCAACTTAAAGGACAGGTCACTTTGTAATGCCATATCAAGGGGGTTTGACATCGCCAGATAGAGGATTTTATTATCAATTTTGAGTGGAAAAATCAGGTGAGCCAGGGCCAGTTCTGTATCAATTTTATCAAGAACTTCCTGCGGAAAACGATGACGGGAGAATCTTTTCACATGGGGAAATCCGAATTGTGCCGAGAGTGCTTTAGCGATATCCTCCTCAAGGATAACTTGCATATCTTCGAGGATTTTTCCAATCGGTTTATTGGTTCCTTTTTGTCTGAGGAGTGCCTGATCCAAATCACCCTGAGAGATAACTTTATTCTCAATCAGGATTTCGCCCATTTTTTTTCTAGCCATAAGTTTTCTCACTTCAGGGATATTGTTGAAATAATAGACAAATTTTACCCCTCTTTTTTATTCGTTGGGATAATCACATTATATTTATTTTTTGTCAACGGGTAATCTCCCAAAAGTAGGCCAGTTTGATTGAATTTCTAATCTTTCGTGTCAATTGAAATTGCGCTATCGATCAGGAGTTTGTTTGTTCCTGAAGACAGGGGCTCGGCTTGCTTGATTAATTCAGAGCGTCCTGAATCTGACTCAAAACCTCAACCGCACCACCGGCAAAAGAAAAATGTGGTGTTCTGATTTGTGGTTCGCGGGGATTGATCCTTAAAACAGTTGTTTGATCACGTTGTCCCAGCTGTTCACTGAGGTGGCGGATGGTTGGGATGGCAGAGCCAGCACCCATCTCAATCACGACTACCTGGCTATGACCATTCAGCTGTAAAAACTCGTCAAAATTTTCTTCCTGAATGGCCGAGCGTTTGGATAGCCATGAATAATCCCCAAACATAAGAATATTGGGTCTTGCTACGCGATTGCATTGAGGGCATTTGGGAACATCGACTGCGCGCATGGTTGCTTCATCAATGTCGTATTCAGCTTTGTTTGGCCAGACATTGTGATTGCAGGGAACTGTGCATTGCAGGTGGTGGATTGAACCATGAACTTCAAGAACTCGATCCTCAGAAAAGCCAGCTTTCTGAAACTGTCCGTCAACATTTGAGGTGACGACAAAATAATCGAGTTCAAACTCTTTGATCCACTGCTGCAGCATTCCAAATCCGCTGTGAGGGATGGTATTACGATAGAGATTGGTGCGGTGGCCATAGAAGCCCCAGCCAAAATGTGGGTCATCTTCAAAATGCTGTGGATTGGCAGCTTGAATAAAACTGAGCCCAAGGCGTTCATACATCGGATAAGAGTTCCAGAAACCCTGATTGCCGCGGAAGTCAGGCAATCCCGAATCAACCCCCATGCCGGCTCCGGCAGTCATCACTAAGGCACTGGCATTACGGATACTATCGGCAGCTTCAGCGTAACGAGTTTCGATCATGGTTGGCCTCCAGTTTTGCTGATCTTGCGAAAAGGCATTAGCAGGCTGTTGAAAAACTACCTGCGTTGCAACTGTGGCGTTAAAAATAGCCTCAAAATGATCATTTACGGTGTGTAAACTGTGTTTTCTCGGCTATTTTTGCCTTGCATTTGC
>JASJGU010000360.1:0-3311 GCA_033791385.1 Desulfuromusa sp. | reverse complement strand
AATCCCTGAATTTTCAACAGCGGCCTGTTTCCAACCAAGATTCGCCAGTTTCACCGCATACGGCAAGGTCGCATTGGTCAAAGCCATGGTTGACGTCAACGGAACGGCACCCGGCATATTGGCGACACAGTAATGGACGACGCCATCTACTGTATAAGTTGGGTCAGTATGAGTCGTTGCTTTTGAAGTTTCAAAGCAGCCACCTTGATCAATAGCTACATCAACCAGAACTGCTCCAGGCTTCATAGTTTTAAGCATGTCACGTGTGACCAGTTTGGGAGCCTTGGCTCCATGGACAAGAACAGCACCAATCACCACATCGGCGTCCTTCGCCAATTCACGAACCGTGGCCGGCGAAGACATCAGCGGAAAACAGTTTTTCGGCATCACTTCAGATAAATGCCGTAACCGGTCAAGATTCATATCAAGCAGATAAACCTTAGCGCCCAAACCACAGGCCATCTGAGCCGCATGGGTCCCAGCGACACCGCCACCAATAACCACAACAGTGGCCGGAGCAACCCCCGGCACACCGCCCATCAGGAGACCTCGACCACCTTGAGAACGCTCCAAATACTTTGCAGCTTCCAGTGCGGCCATTCGCCCGGCAACTTCGCTCATCGGCGTCAACAGAGGCAGTGAACCGTCCGGATTGGTAATTGTTTCGTAGGTCACGCAGATCGCTTTCCGATCAATCATCGCCCGCGTCAATTCCTCGCCGGCAGCAAAGTGGAAATAAGTAAAAACAATCTGTCCCTCACGAATCATCGGATATTCATTCGGCTGCGGCTCTTTAACGTGCATGACCATTTCAGCACGAGCATAAACATCGGCGGCAGATGGAGAAATTTCAGCCCCGGCGTTTTTATAATCTGCATCACTGAAACCACTGCCGATTCCAGCAGAGGTCTCCACAAGAACCTGGTGACCGTTGAATTTCATAATTTCAACCCCAGTCGGGGTCATGCAGACACGATTTTCTTCCACCTTAATTTCCTTAAGAATTCCAACGATCATGGCAGCTCCTTCTTGTCAAATAGGCTAATTTAAAAGTGTGATCTATTTAATAGATAATTCTATCAGTTTTATATTCGAATGTTCCTGCAAAATTAAAAATATAATGGTGTTACTTGATGAATTATGCTGATATTATTCAAATATGTCGAAGAGTCCACGGAAAAACCCAATAGATACCATTGATCAACGGATTCTCTCCGCGCTGCAAAAAGACGGACGACTAACCAATGTTCAACTGGCAAGCATGGTTGGGCTCTCTGAATCTGCATGTTTACGCCGGGTTCGACTTTTGGAACAGAACGGCGTTATTGATAAATATGTCATGCTGATTGATCAGGCGGCTCTTGGCAAGCCGGGCAATGTTTTTGTCCGAGTGACATTGGAAGGACAACAACAGGAAAAGCTGCAGAGATTTGAAAAGGAGATCGGACAGGTCAAAGAAGTGATGGAATGCTATCTGATGTCAGGTGATAGCGATTTTCTACTGCGGGTCATTGTCCGTGACAACGAAGACTATATGCGCCTCCACAACCGCCTAACTGGGATTCCTGGAGTTCTGCGCGTTCAGTCCTCATTCGCCCTGAAAACTGTCCTGAAAAAAACCGAACTGCCGCTGGATTAATAAAACACCTGACAAGTCAAAGACCTCAACGCTGAGACGAAGAGAAGCAGAGAAATCCAAAAACCTAATCTTGTTTTCCTGCGCCTATCCGTTTAAAAAACTTGGTTATTTGGATGGCTATATTTTCTTCATAAGATACTTTTCCCAAACAAAGACGCAGCCAATTCTACAGCTATTTTTGCCGTACGGTTTTCGTGGTCAAGAATCGGATTGATCTCAACAATCTCAGCCGATGCCAATTTGCCGGTATCAGCAATGATTTCCATCAATAACTGAGCCTCGCGACAACTCAATCCTCCGGGCGATTGAGTTCCAACCCCTGGAGCGCTATCAGGATCAAGGCCATCCATATCCAGACTGACATGCAATCGGCTGTGCCCTTTGAGATATTCCAGCGCCTCGCGGGTAACGGCTCCCATCCCCCGTTCGTCGAGATCACGCATAGTATAAATTTTGACCCCGCTCTGTTTCAGCCAATCTCGTTCACCACTATCCAGATCGCGGATACCAATCAGCACCAGATCCTTTCCCAGCAACTTCGCTCCGGGTCGACCAATATTCACCAGCTCAGGGAAACCCTTACCCAGCAATGTAGCAACCGGCATCCCATGGATATTTCCGGATGGTGACGTTTCAGGGGAATTGGCATCTCCATGGGCATCAACCCAGATGACCCCGACTGGTTCACGACTGCTCACTCCACCGATGGTTCCAATCGCCAGAGAATGATCGCCGCCAAGAAATAATGGAATTTCTCCATCTTGCACCGCTTGCGCCGCAGCTTCATAAGCCGCCTGACAAACCTGCTGAACTGCTCCAAGAAAATCGTCCGATTCCTCTACCAAAGAATCACGCACCGGGACATACAGGTTCCCGGCATCATGAAGTTGATAGCCCAACGACTTGAGCCGTGTTGACAGCCCAGCATAACGGATGGCACTAGGTCCCATATCGACCCCACGTTGATTTTGTCCTAAATCGATGGGGACTCCAATAATCCTGATTGTTTTTTTCATCTGGTCATTCCTTCAAACTTTTCCAGTTATTTGATCAGCCTACAGCAAGCAGGGCATGTCCCTGCATCGTATGACGCAGAGACATGCCCGTTGTATTTATCCAAACTTACCTGGATAAGTTTTTCCTGCTTTAGCGTATCGGATAGGAATACATGAGTCCACCGCGTGAACTCAAATCGTTAGGGGTACCTTTGCGGACAAGTTTAAACGCTGTATTTTCACCGAGATGTCGCTCAAAAACCTCACCGTAATTGCCAACCTGCTTGATAATACTATAAGCCCAGTTACTGGGGATTTGCAGCTTCTCGGCCATATCACTGGTCGCACCTTTTTCACCAAAGAGGCGTTTCACTGCTTTAGGCTGGTTGTCTATATCCTTGACGATGCTGTCAATATTCTGCGAAGTAATACCATACTGTTCCGCCGTTAGCATCACCTGGAAACCCCAGAAGAGAATGGCTTCCAATTCCTGATCCGGTCTGGCAACTAAAGTCAAAGGCTCATTCGAAATAATTTCAGGCAGAATACTATAGCCACTTGGATCAGGTGCTAACTGACGATCTGATAAAAGTGCAGTGTAGTCGCTGGCAAGAACATCACATTTTCCAGCATAGAAAGCCTGAAGACGCGCCGTTTTGTCGCCGATATTTTCAACT
>JASJGU010000359.1:0-5751 GCA_033791385.1 Desulfuromusa sp. | reverse complement strand
GCATAGTTGAGTTCGGTAAAGGATTTAGCAATGGTAAATTTTTTGGTGATATTACAAACAATTGGAGTGTGGTCAAGACCACTGATAACCCCAGTCTGTAAAGCTTGGGGGACATCCGGCCAAGGCATAACGGTAAACTGGATTCCCCAGGCTTTATAGAGATCAACATTCACCGGAGCTTGAGCAATACGAAATAACTGCTCGCGAGCTTCTACTAAGTTTTTGACCGGAGTTTTGGTTGCCCAGCCATAGCTGCCATAACCTGTAAAGTCAGCAACGATTATCCCTTTTGCATCAGCATCCTGTCCATATTCACGGAACAATTCCTCATTTTGACGAAATTTTTCCAGTTTAGCAAAACTATCAATTAGAAATGGGAGATTCACAATTCCGAGACGGGGAGAAATATTTGGCGCTAAGACCGAAGAACAGAGCATACCCTGAACAGCGCCCATTTGTAGCTTGTTCAAAACATCTTTTTCACCGCCTAGCTGTGAAATCGGACGATAGTCGACATACAAGCGACCCTTACTTTCCTTCCAGACGCGGTCCCGAATTCGGTAGCCAACCGTTGCTCCTTCGATTGCCGGGTGGCCAACTGTCGACAGCAGGTAAGTATATTCTGCCCCGCTTGGATCAAATTGTGGCTGCCAGGCGGCTAATGGGTCTGCGGCAAAAACGGGGCCGGAGAACAACAACATCAAAATTAGAAATAAACCAGAGACAAATCGCTGCATACAATTATTCCTCCTCAGCTAATAAAATGAGTTGGCAGTAAAACATATTTGGTTTATTCAGACAAATGTTTCATGTCAATAAACAATTAAAAAATCTATAAAAATCAAAATCTTATATAATTAAGCGGATATATTGATTTGGATGGAACATGTTGAAGCAGCATTTTCTACCTGTCGATCAACTGGTTTGGCTATTTTTCACAATAGAAATCTCAATACCGTCTATTGTGAGCTTCTCCTTTTACCGATTCTGAAGCTAGTGTATGCTCAGTAAAAATTTGCAGCTATTATAAACTACCAGGGTTGGAGTCTCTCATGTCACGTTTAATTTTTTCGTTATTTCTATTGTTAACCGCTCTGTCTATCAGCGCCTGTGCTGCACAACAGCAAGGACAGGAAAATAGTGTTTCTGCGGCGCTTTCCTCCTATTACCCTCAGATCAAATATCAACAGATCCACCCAACTCCAGTTGACGGAGTTTATGAAGTTGTGGTTGAAAATGGTGAGATTCTCTACTTTGTGCCCGTTTCTGGGCATATGTTCTTCGGTGAACTCTGGACCGCTGATGCTCATAACCTGACTCGAGAGAGCAAAAATAAGCTGCTATCCTCCAAATTAAAGTTATTTCCCCTCGATCAAGCGATCAAAATCGGGGATGGTCCAAATCAAGTGATTGAGGTCACTGATCCTGATTGCCCCTTCTGTCGCCAAAGTTCCGATTTTTTCGCCGGACGAGATGATGTGACTCGTTACGTTTTTCTTTTTCCCCTCGATCAGCTCCATCCCAAGGCCGCAGCAAAAGCACGCTATATTCTTACAGCAGAAGATCCGGAACTTGCCTACGAAGAAGTTTTCAGCGGTAAATTTGATTCTCAGCCGATTCCTGAGGTGATTGATAATGGTATGCTTGATCTGCACCGGAAAGTTGCCAGTGAAATTGGGATCAACGGAACACCACGCTTCTGGATTAACGGGCAGCACATTGCCGGATTCAATCCGCAGCAATTTGAAAAACTGTTGAATAAATAGACTGGATTCTCTCTACATGAAACAGAAAAAAATATCACAACGCCCCGAACTGCTTGCTCCTGCAGGGAGCCTCGAGGCTTTTTTTGCCGCAGTCGATGCTGGCGCTGATGCTGTTTATACCGGGCTGAAAGAGTTTTCTGCTCGCGCTAAAGCAAAGAACTTCAGCCTGAAAGATATCGAAAAAATTACTTATTATATGCAACAGCGGGGGAAACGGCTCTATGTTGCTCTCAATACCCTGGTAAAAGAGAATGAGCTGTCTCAGTTGATCGATACCTTGGGAGCTCTGGAAGAGATCGGGGTCGATGCCGTGATTCTGCAAGATCTGGCGGTCTGGAAATTGGCGAAAGATCATTTTCCCGACTTGGAGCTTCATGCTTCCACACAGATGACCATCCACAATGCAGCTGGGGTTAAAATGCTGGAACGAATGGGTTTCACCCGCGGGGTTCTGGCTCGAGAGATGACTCTCGACGAGATTGCTGCGATTCGGCAGCAAACCACCTTGGAGCTGGAACAGTTCATTCACGGAGCCCTCTGTTTTTCTTACAGCGGCCAATGTTATTTTTCTTCATTTCTCAGTGGCAAAAGCGGTAATCGCGGGCGCTGTTCTCAGCCCTGTCGCCGCAACCATCGCTACCGCCAGCAAGAAGGTTATTTTTTTTCTCCCAATGATCTCTCTGCAATTGATCTCTTACCAGAGTTGGAAAAAGCTGGCATCTGCAGTTTAAAAATCGAAGGACGGATGAAAAGTGCCGAATATGTCCATAAAGTTGTTAAAGCCTATCGACAGGTTCTTGATGCGCCGGGTGATCAACGCCAGGCGGTCGTGAAAGAGGCGAAGATTTTGCTGAAAGAGAGTTTTGGTCGCCAGCCAACTAAAGGTTTTTTATCGGGTGGGCAGCCAAGTGATATGGCAATTCCGGCACACAAAGGGGCGACCGGGCGTTATTTGGGAGAGATTAGCCGGGTGCGCGGCGGAGAAATCAGCTTCAAAACCAAAGAAGGTTTCCATATCGGGACTCGCCTTCGAGTCCAGCCAGCAGTCGATAAAAGTGGCACCGCCTTTACTGTCCGACAGTTAATTCTGGGGAAACAGACGGTCAATAAAGTTTCCGCGCATAGTTTAGTCAGCGTCCCCTCCACTTTTAACAATCAGTTTAAGGTTGGCGACAGCGTTTTTATGGTTTCTTCCGCCAGTGCTTTTTCGATGAGTGATTCTGCTTGTCTCCGGAAGTTGAGCAATGTGCAACCGCCACCGGAAACTGTCGATCTACAGATCGAGGTCACTCCACAGCAATTACACCTGACAGCAAAGATTGGCACCGAATCCTGGCCGTTTCAATTTGCGATCGACAGCTTTCCTGCCCAAGACAAAGGTCTCGATCAAAAAATCCTCCGGCAAGCCTTTGAGGTCACTGCCGGGGAACCCTTTGCGTTGGGAGCGCTTGAGAGCGGTCAGTTACCAGCGATTGTTATCCCACCCAAACAACTGAAACAGATTCGCCGCGATCTCTATGCCGAATTGCGTAAAAGTCATCAGCCGCAAAAACAACGGATTAGAACAGAGCATTTACAAAGTGCCCGTAACGCTCTTTTCCCGCTAGCGTCTGTATCGCCGAGGCAACAGCAAATCCGCATTCTGCTGCGCGATTCCCGTGATCAACGGATTCTTCAGGATCAAAACGTTGACCAGATTCTGATTCCTTTAACCGGACAGAATGTGCAGCATGCCAATAAATTGCTGCGTCGGACAAACCAATTGATCTGGGATGTCCCCTTTGTCATTTTTGATAAAGACTGGCTCGACACCCGTAACGCCATCCGCCAGCTGGCACAAATGGGCTTCGGCAATTTTCGCCTGAATAACCTGGGCCATTTTCCCCTCTTTGACAAAATTCAGGGTCTGAACCTGTACAGCAGTTTTCGGCTATTCACCCTGAGTAGCCAGGCAATTGCCGCGCTGGCAGAACTTGGAATCAAGGAGGCAGAACTGTATATCGAAGATGATCGCAAAAACCTCTCCGATATTCTCCGCCATCAACTGCCAATCCCGACAGCAATGACTGTTTACGCCAGTGTTTCACTCCTTACCTCGCGGGTAAAAATTAAAAATGTCCGTTCCGACAACCCTATTCTTTCTGATCGTGACGATGCTTATCGGGTACAACAGCGGCAGGGATTAACCTGGCTGAACAGCGAAACCGATTTTTCTTTTATTGCCGATATCCCGGATCTGGAACGTTTAGGTTGCCATAATTTCATCATTGATCTGTCCCACCTTGGTCCGTTCAGCCAGCAGGGAAAACAGGTTCTCGATGCCGTCAAGCGAGGTTATGATCCGCAGGGGAGCAGTAAGT
This sequence comes from Desulfuromusa sp., assembly GCA_033791385.1. GTDB lineage: Bacteria > Desulfobacterota > Desulfuromonadia > Desulfuromonadales > Geopsychrobacteraceae > Desulfuromusa. The sequence continues at coordinate 1,625 of JASJGU010000359.1, read as the reverse complement.
TTAATTATCAACGGGGGCTGGAATAATTTTGTTAGCCAAATTCCACAAGATTTATTGCCCTACCCAACAATCCTGATTATAGTGGGCGACTGAATTTACCCCGTCACATCACTTTTGGAGGTTCAACGTGTTCCCAAGTAAATATCGTGTGCACGCTTTTCTTGGATTCATAGCATTAGTCATTATTTTTTACCCGAGTATCAGCCGTAAACCTGATCAGCAAAGGGTAGATGCCTCAACCGTTACAGCGACCCACTTTTTTGAGCTGGTCGATTCCGGACAATATGAACAGAGCTGGGAAGCTTGTTCTGCCTATTTAAAAAGTGAAGTTCCGCAGCAGGAATGGATCGATAGACTCTCTGCCGTTCGCTCTGTTGCCGGAAAACTGCTGGAACGAAAACAGACAGATTACATCTATACCAGAGATGCCGGAGCAAGCATCCCGGATGGGGAATACATGGTCTACCATTTTGACTCAAAGTTTCAAAACAAAGATCATCTTGCTGAAACCGTGACTATCATGCTGGAACAAGATAAAAACTGGCGGGTTGCCGGATATTTTATTGAGTGACCAAGATTCATGCAGATTATTTATCAGCCGATAGGCACTCTCTACAGCCCACACAAAAGTATTGCGGACATGCCCATTCAGCCTTCGGGGGCCGATGGTGTAACAGGAACCATTTCACTCGAACCACAATATCTTGAAGGATTAAAAGATCTGAACGGCTTTTCCCATATTTACGTCCTCTATCATTTCCATCAAGCCGGGGTAGCTCAACTCACTGTGACCCCATTTATGGACAGTAGTAGCCATGGTATCTTTGCCACTCGTGCCCCCCGCCGACCCAATTCAATCGGATTGTCAGTTCTTAAACTCAACAATATTGTCGGTCATCTTCTTCAGGTGGAAAATGTTGATATCCTCAACGAAACCCCGATCCTGGATATCAAGCCCTACGTGCCCGATTTTGACCATATCCAGGTGGAAAAAACCGGTTGGCTTGATCGTGCTAAAGGTGGAGTTAAAAAGCAGCGCTCTGATAACCGCTTTGCTTAAAAAACTCCGGAAGTTTTGCTGACATCGATATAATTATCAGAATTTTTACCCAACAATCCGATCCAACTGCAGATACCCATTCCACTCGCCCTTTGAGTAAAGACCCATCCATAGATAAATTTCGTGTTAAAACATCAGAATCATTTGACATAGATTAAAATATATTATAGTTTGTAATTAATAAAAAATTTTAATTTTTAGGACGAAGGATGCCTCAGCTCAGTTCCGAACAACTACGACAAAAAGCTCTCTCACCCGATGAGGATTTACGTGGTGCCGATTTCAATGGCGCTGATTTGCGTGATCTGGACCTTTCGGAGCGTGATTTGAGTGGAATTCAGCTATTTGGGGCAGATCTACGCGGTACGAACCTGCAGGATAGTAATCTTGAGGGAGCAGAGCTTTCTACCGCCAATCTTGAAGGTGCTGTTCTGGATGGGGCAAACTGCAAACGAGCTGGTTTTGGCAGAGCAAACCTGAGTCGTGCAAGTTTGTTCAAAACCAATCTTGAACATGCCACCCTGACGCAAGCCACCCTGGAGCACGCCAATCTGAGTTGCGCCAA
>JASJGU010000358.1:0-20009 GCA_033791385.1 Desulfuromusa sp. | reverse complement strand
GCAAAATAGGCATAATAGACGGCATCCCGGAACGCATCTCCTTGTCCCTGCTGTTCCGCCCACTTACCCAGCTCCTGAGCATGGCGACTATTATAGGTGTGGGTGCGCGTTTGAAATGGCAATCCCAAGCCTTCTGCCTTTTTTTTCAAATCGGCCATAACTTTAGGGACATCCATCCGTCCGGCAAACAGATCAGACAGTTCTCGCCCCGCGAATGGCGTTTCGGGATGGAGAGGAAAAACCGTCCAACGCAATGCCAGATCAAACTCCCGGCATAACTGTTCGATGCGCACGGCACCGAAATAGCACCAGGGTCAGACGTAATCGTAAAATATTTCCAGTGTTTTCATAGAATCAGGATAGCAGAGGCAACCACACTGAAGCAATGTGACGAGGGTAGGAGTTCACCAATTTTTCACTTTCGACAGAAGAATTCCCTGTTTCTTTGACCCGCCGATCCCGTGTGACGCAGCCGGAAATGGAGAATGGCGTTGCGATCAGGCCGGCAAATGTTTGAGGCGTTAGCTAAGTTTTTGCCGACCAGCATAAGCTATTCTCCGTGTCCGGGTACCCGAAGGGCAAGGAGGTCGGGCGTCTTTCTTTGTTTCGTTTCTTTGGACGCACAAAGAAATAAAGGCGCCGGGCGGGGGCGCAACCCCGCGACCTTGATTTTATTTCGCAAAGGACAAGGATCTTAACTAACATCAGGTTTAGTCATGATGCTGGTCGGGGAGATCAACCAGGGTAAAGTCGATCCGTCTGCGCCACAGTTCAACCTTTTTCACCCGGATTCTGACCCGCATGCCAACACGGTAGCTGATGCGGCGACGTTCACCGATCAGCGCCATGGAGGCTGAATCAAAATGGTAATAATCGTCCTGTAGAGTCCGAACATGCACCAGGCCATCAACATACAGGTCATCCAGTTCGACAAAAAAACCGAACTCAGTAACCGAAGAAATGGTACCCAAAAACTCATCCCCAACCCGACCAGCCATAATCTGGCAGCTGCGGAGATCGATAAGATCACGCTCGGCTTTTAAGGCTCGACGCTCTTTAGCTGAACACTCCTTGCCAAGCGTTTGCAGTTCGGAGAAAGAAGCAGAGGATGATTTTGGACCACCAGACAGCGCCAGCTTGAGAACGCGGTGGACAATCAGGTCAGGATAGCGGCGGATCGGCGAAGTGAAATGACAATAGCACTCGGCAGCCAAACCAAAATGGCCGCTGTTCTGCGGTGAGTAACAAGCCTGTTGCAAACTCCTCAGCAGTTGCTGGTTGATCAGACGTGCTTCCGGACGCCCTGCGGCATCTGCTAACAATGCCTGTAGAGACTGCTGCAGTTTCTTACCCAGAATCAGCCCGATACCACATTCGGCAGCCAATTGCTGCAACTCTTGCAATTTCAGAAGTTCAGGCTTTTCATGGATGCGATAGAGGAAGGGCCAACTATTGTTAGTGAGAAAACGGGCAACGGCTTCGTTGGCCGCCAGCATGAACTCTTCGATCAACCGGTGAGCCTGATTACGTTCCGTTTTCACCAAGTCAACAGGTCGGTCCTGCTCATCGAGCAGAATTTCAACCTCGGGGAGATCAAGGTCGAGGCTGCCACGTTCTTGCCGCATTCGGGTTAAAATCTCTGCCAACTCTGCCATTTCCAGGAGTTGCGCAACCAGAGGTGTCCCCAAACGGGATTCTTCCGGTGAAGTAAGACACTTGGCCACCTGGGTGTAAGTCAGACGGGCTTGACTGCGCATGATCGCTGGGTAAAATTTGGCGTCCACAGGATGACCACGTTGATCAATATGCATCTCGGCGGTCATCACCAGTCGATCCTCATTCGGGTTCAGCGAGCAAATCCCGTTGCTCAAAGCCTCGGGCAACATTGGCAGGCAAAAACCAGGAAAATAGACGCTGGTGCCTCGATCCAGAGCATCTTGATCGATGGCGCTGGCTTTTTCAACGTAGTGACCCACATCCGCAATACAGACCCAGAGGCGGAAACTGCCATCTGTCTCTTTGCGCAGCGCGACGGCGTCATCAAAATCCCTGGCGGTTTCACCGTCAATGGTGATCAGTGGCAGATCGCGCAGGTCATTCCGCTGAGCAATCTCTTCCGCTGAAATCGTCGTAACAAGTCTTTCAGCCTGGAGCATACTGGAATTTGAAAAACGGTGGGGAAGATCGTGGCTGCGAATGACCGTTTCAATATCGACCTGCGGATCGCCAGCGGAACCAAGTTGTTCGACAATCCGTCCGCTAGCAGGAAGCTCCGTAGAGGCATAACGCTCGATTTCAATTTCAACGACAGTGCCTGGAGGAATATCTGATTGCTTGCCGACTAAGATCGGCCCGCCCAGTTTCTGGTTGATAGGCCATACTTCTCCCCCCTTGCCGCGTTGCTGATAATGGCCGATCAGGCGACTGTGTGCCCGTTGCAGTACCTTTAGTACCTGCCCATAAGGCCTTCGATCGCGGGCTGAAATTCGACAACTGACGAGCACCCGGTCACCGTCCATGGCGGTACCAACATGTCGCGCAGGGATAAATAAATCATCTTGCGGCCCATCATCCTGACGATCATCAAGTCTTAAAAATCCAAACCCTTTATCTGCCAGTGAAAAAATTCCCTCTGTCATTTTTCGCTGATCTTTCAGGCGATAACGTCCTTTGCGCTCTTCGAGCAATTCAATGCGGAGCAATTGGAGCAGAGTTTTGGTCAACAGCTTACGCTCTCCACCCCGCAGGTTGAGACGTTCAGCAATTTCACGGCGATCCATTGAGCGGTTCGCTCCGTGACCAAGCAGTTTGACAATTTTTTGTTCAAGGAGTTGCATATCAAAGACTTTCTTCTGAAAATGTTCAGCACTACCATAATTATGAACTGAGATCACTATTTCTCAATGCTGATTGCAGCTCTGTGGTGCGTCAACAACCATGATAACCACCCCCTCTCACATTTAACAATTCTGCTGTTCAAAAATGATGCTTATTTACCAGCCAATTTGACACTCACCAAACTTGCCCTATACTTAGTTTAGTTTCAATAAGTTCCTCTATCCTCATGAAATCGATATATACGAATATACATGACTTGACTTGTCATATATTCATGATATAAGTAGTGCAAGTAAGTATTGGGGATCTTAATTAACGATGTTGTGAAAGGAAAATTTCGAATGAAACAATTACAAAACCTGCTCTTCTCATTAGCCCTAGTTTCCTTGGTAGCAAGCTGTGCACCAGTGATGCAGCCGCCATTGAAACCACTCGATTCAGCTGCTTCTAGTGCCGCAGGCGGTAAGTATGTGCCGAAAGTCGATAATTTTCAGGTAATCCTGGATGCATCCCTAAGTATGGATGAAGGGAAAAATAACTTTTTAGCAGCCCGAGACATCATCAGCCGGATTAACCAAGGGATCCCAACCGATTTAAGCTATAATGCTGGCCTACGCAGTATCGGCCACAGCAGCTATCAATCAGAGGATTCCACCAATCTGCTCGCTGGAATGGGCGCATACAATAAAGCCGAATTCCATGATGGTTTGGGTAAAATCAAGTATGTTGGGGGCCCGACTCCTATGTCAGCTGCCCTGCTAGCAGCCGGAAATGATCTAAAGTCAGCTTCTGGAAAATCAGCGCTGATTCTGGTGAGTGACGGTCTGCACATAGATGATGCTCCTGCCGCAGCTAAAAACCTCAAAGAAATGCTGGGAGACAACCTCTGCATCTACACTGTCGTCATAGGGCGTGCCAATAATGGCATGGGACAGGACATGATGAAGAAACTTGCTGATATTGGGCAGTGTGGGTTTGCCACGACAGATGCTGACCTGGCTGATAACGCCAAGATGGCGGCCTTTATCGACAGTGTTTTCCTTGCCAAACCGGCTCCCAAACCAGTCCCTGTCATCGTAAAACCAGCTCCGCCGCGTGACAGTGACGGTGATGGCGTTACCGATGACAAAGATCAGTGCCCCAACACTCCTAAAGGAGCCCCGGTTGACAAAGTTGGCTGCCCGCTCGACAGTGACGGTGATGGCGTCTCTGATTACCGTGACCAATGTCCCGGCACCCCCGCAGGGGTATCCGTCGATGTCTACGGTTGCCCGACCAAACTGACCCTGCGTATTAACTTCGGTCACGGTAGCAGTAAAATCGGTGCTGAATTTGATCTCGATATCGGCAAGGCCGCTCAATGTATTAATAACTATCCAGGAAACTCAGTATTCATTGATGGCTATACTGATAACAGCGGTTCAGCTGCATACAATCTGAAACTTTCTGAACAACGTGCCACAGCAGTCAAAAATCGTATAACTGAAAAATTCAATGTCAAGGAATCCAGAATGATTGCACGTGGTTTTGGCGAAGAACATCCAGTTGCCGACAACAAAAAGGCATCAGGAAGAGAACTGAATCGCCGGGTCGAAGTCGCTTGCGGCGCAACTGAATAGCTCTAACTGAAGCAAATATAGAAAAAAACAGGGGCCATTTGGCCCCTGTTTTTTTCTATTAGGTAATATTCTTTTAAAACACAATTCGAGCCATCTTCAATGAGAACCCTCTTCAGCCTACTGCTTCTATTCATTCCGGTCCTGACAGGAGCGGAATCAACTATCAGCTGCCACTGTTTTCAGGATCGCACCTTCAACCACCGAGACACCGCAGCAGCTGACCCCTATTTTCTGGCAACCACGCAGAATTCCTTTATCTCACTGATCTACGACATTGATAAACGAATTCTGGTTCAATCTAAAATGGCAGGGACAAGTGGAACTCATTTGTGGATTCTTTTTGATGTAGCCGCACGCAGCCAGCAGGATGTCAACAAGATCGATGAAGTCTACCTGCGCACCCAACGATGGAGTGGGGTGTTTAAAGCAATGCAACTCACCCCGCGGCAGCTGGGAGAAGATTATTGGCAACTGAGCGATAACCCTGAGCAGCTGGCAGATCATATTGTTGATCTACAATTGAACCAGTTTTTTGCCGTTACAGCGGATCAGATTAAAACCTGGCGCAAGCTAGGAATGAACCGGAAAGAGTTGATTTTGATCCAGATACTGGAAGGAGAACCTGCCACAATTTACGATCAGATCAACAGCGGTATGCATACTTGGGGAAAACTTCTTTTTGATCAGGGTCTGTTAGATGGGCAAGCAATCAACCAGACACTGAAAAAACACATGTCTCAATCGTGAAATTTGCCAGCAGCGAAACAAGCAGCACCGATAATCCCAGCCTGATTTAACCATCGGGCCGGAACGAGTTCTGCCTGAGTTTCAATGTGCGGAAAAAACTTCTCATGTTTGCGGCTAACTCCACCCCCAACAATAATCAACTCTGGAGAGAAAAGACGCTCGACATGATTAAGAAATTTATTGAGCCTTTTTGACCACACTAGCCAGCTTAATTTTTCATTTTTCCGCACAGCAGCAGACGTATAGTGCTCAGCTGGAGCACCTTCCATCGGCAGATAACCCAGTTCCAGATTGGGAACCAACTGACCTTGATAAAACAGAGCTGATCCGATTCCTGTTCCTAAAGTTAAGATCAGAACTGTACCGCTTCTCCCCCGCCCTTCACCAAACTGCATTTCAGCTAACCCCGCAGCATCAGCGTCGTTGATCACAGCACAAGAACACTCGGTTGCTTTTTGCAGGATATCTTGAACGTCAATATCTAACCAGCTCTCATCAATGTTAGCAGCCGTCTTGACCAGCCCCTTCTGGATAACCGCCGGAAAACCACAACCGATCAAACCATCCCAGTTAAAAGTCTTGATCAGTTGACAGGTTGAATCAATCACCGCCTGAGGAGTCGCCGGTTGCGGAGTTTCAACTCTTAACCGTTCCGAGCACAACTGACCTGTCTCGACATCAACAATCGCGCCTTTGATGCCACTCCCCCCAATATCTATTCCCAGCACATTCATATAAATTTTTCAACCTCTCCGGACTTGCCTGTGTTCTAAAGAATTGTAGCAGAAGGTTGCGGGAATAAAAAAACAATTAAGGCAAGTTTCTCCACACCATACAGATATAATTTATCATTTTGAGCGACTGTGTTATCTTTTATCCTCAACTTCATAAAGAAAAGTGCAACAAAATGAAACTGAATGACGAACAAAACAAGAATGTTTTCAGCGGAGTCATGCTCGGCTATCTGGTGCTGGTTCTGCATATTCTGCTGATGGTCGGTTTGGGTGTCACAGTCGTAGTAATCAAAGGAATCTATGATTTCCGCTGGTTGATCCTGATCGCCGGTCTCGCTCTGGTTGGAGGATCGGGCTACTACTTTTATCGTTATTTCAGAGAGCACAAACAAAAAATCAGCGACCTCATGTCTAACCCGGCATTCACTGACCGTACCTTTGAAATCAGCCTGATGGGTGGCATGGCGACGATGAAACTGGGGCACAAAGATGATAGTGTCAAATTGATTCAGGCCGACAGCGAAACTGAACTAAAACAGCTGGAATCGCCAAAATCGATCCAGATCAAAGAGCTATCCGAGCTAACCAGGATGCTGGATGATGAGCTGATCACCCGGGAAGAATTTTTACAGCTTAAAAAAGAAATTATTTAGTTCTCCCATCGTTCTTAAAAACACCGCGACAACAGGAGCTTCGCATGACTTTACCTGTCATTCCTCTGGGTGCAAGCCAAGACAAATTAATCGAGCAATTGGGCAAAATGAGTAATCGGCACGGCTTGATTGCCGGAGCGACCGGGACGGGAAAAACGGTGACCCTACAGGTATTGGCTGAGGGCTTTTCAAAACTCGGAGTGCCAGTATTTGCCGCTGACATCAAAGGCGATCTTTCCGGGTTGGCGACTGCGGGGAAAAGTCATCCAAAAATTGATGAAAGATTAGCACAGATCCCTTTGCCTGATTATCGGCTACAACCCTGTCCGGTTCTGTTCTGGAGTATCGACAACGATCAAGGGCACCCGGTGCGCACGACAATTTCAGAAATGGGTCCACTATTACTTGCAAACCTCATGGAGCTCAACGAAACCCAGAGTGGAATTCTTTATGCCGCCTTTGAAATTGCCGATGATGAAGGGATGTTGCTGCTTGATCTGAAGGATCTGCGTTCCTTGCTCAACTGGATTGGAGAACATGCCACCGAACTGCGGACTGAGTACGGCAATATTTCTGCAGCCAGTGTCGGCGCCATTCAAAGACGCTTGTTGGTATTAGAAGAACAAGGTGCGGATCAATTCTTCGGCGAACCGGCCTTACAGTTGAATGATCTTATGAACTGTGATTTTTCTGGCCGCGGGGTCATCAGCTTACTTGATGCCAGCACCTTAATCCATCGTTCGCCCAAGGTTTACACCGCTTTTCTACTCTGGTTATTGTCTGAACTTTTTGAACAATTGCCAGAAGTGGGCGATGCCGACCGGCCAAAATTGGTACTGTTCTTTGATGAGGCTCATCTGTTGTTCAATGACACCCCCAAGAGTTTGCTGAACAAAATTGAACAAGTGGTTCGGTTAATCCGCTCCAAAGGTGTTGGCATCTATTTTATTACCCAGAGTCCTCTCGATATCCCTGAAGATATTCTCGGTCAATTGGGATTGAAAATTGAACATGCCCTGCGTGCTTTCACAGCAAAAGATCGCAAGACGGTTAAAGCTGTTGCTGATTCTTTCCGGGCCAACCCGGCAATTGAGACTGCAGAAGTCGTGACACAGTTAGCGATAGGTGAAGCATTGATCTCTGTTCTTGATGAGAAAGGAACCCCGACACCCGTTGAACGCGTTCTCATTTCCCCCCCGGAAAGTCAGATTGGGCCACTAGCTGCAGAAATCCGTCAGACACTAATGCAGCGCTCCCCCATCGGTAGCCGTTACAATCAACCAGTTGATCGGGATTCGGCGTATGAATTACTAAAAAGAAAAGCGGAAGAATCTGCCAAGGAACAACAGGCCGAACAGGCTCGACTGGCAATAGAACGAGAAAAAAAGAAAGCAGTCAAAGCAAAACCCAGAAGCTCCAATCGGCAGAGTGCCGTTGAAGCCATGGTGAAGAGTGCTGCCCGTTCTATCGGTAGTCAACTCGGGCGGCAAATTATTCGCGGTGTCCTCGGTTCATTTTTTGGGAAAAGGTAACCTATAGAGACACCGATTAGATGCCCTTGGGGTTTTGCATAACTCTGTTAAGAGCCTCAGGGTTGTCGACAAGGACAGAATCCAGAAAAAGTCTCAACTCAGCAATAGGCAGTGGTTTACTGAATAGATACCCTTGCCCCTGATCACAGTCTTCTTTTTTCAGGAAATCTAATTGTTCAACAGTTTCCACCCCCTCGGCAATAACTTCCAGATTCATACTCTTGCCAAGAGCAATAACTGAATTGACAATGGCAGCATCATTGGCATCATTGCCCAGCCCTCGAACAAAAGACTGATCAATTTTTAATTTAGAAATCGGGAATTTTTTCAGATATTCCAGGGATGAGTAACCCGTGCCAAAGTCATCAATCGCCAGCTGAACTCCCATTTTATTAAATTCATTCATCTTGCTGATCGCCTGATCAACATGTCCCATGACCATACTCTCGGTGATTTCAAGTTCCAGAAAACGTGGCTTCAATTTGGTTCGATAGAGGACTTCTGCGACAGTTTGGACCAATGAAGGATGAAGAAACTGACGAGGGGAGATATTGACTGCCATAACAAGTGGTAACTGCCATTGATCCTGTATTTTTTTCATCTGCTTGCAGGCCGTATGTAAAATCCACTCACCTATTGGAACAATCAAGCCGCTTTCTTCAGCCAGAGGGATAAAGTCGAGCGGAGAAACAACGCCTAAAGCGGGGTGATTCCAGCGAATCAAAGCCTCAAAACCGATTAAACAGCCAGTTTGCAGTTCAAACTGTGGTTGATAATACAGTGTCAGCTGCTTTTTCTGCACCGCATCACGAAGCTGATTTTCGAGTATCAGAGATTCGCGTGCGTTGACATTCATATCCGCAGAATAAAACTGATAAATATTACCCCCCTTGCCCTTAGCCTGATACATGGCAAGATCGGCTGTTTGCATCAAATTATCCACATCATCACCATTATCGGGATAAAGACTGATCCCAACACTGGCAGTCACATGTATGTTCTGATCAGAAATTTCAATAGTTTGAGCGATTTCTCTGAGCAACTTTTCCACATAACGCCCGACATCATCTGTTTTCCTAAACTGTTCCAGAATAATGACAAACTCATCCCCCCCAAGCCTGGCTACAGTATCAGCTTCCCTGACCAAGACGCCCAACCGCTCGGTTACAGCACAAAGAACCTCATCCCCTAGATGATGGCCAAGAGAATCGTTAATATTTTTAAAACGGTCCAAATCAATATACAGGATTGCCAGTCGTAATTTCATCCGTTTTGCTCTAGCCAAAGAATGCTCTAACCGATCATGGAAGAGTAATCGATTAGCGAGTTTAGTCAGGGGATCGTGATGAGCCAGATAATCAAGGTGAGCCGCACCGTTCAGCAACTCTTGGTCGCGAATTTCAATTTCTGCAAGCATCGTATTGAAACCGTCAAACAGGCTTCCCAGCTCATCATGACTGCTCTTTTGAACGCGGTGTGAGTAATTTTTCTCGCGTGAGATCGTTTGCATGGACAACGCCAGGGATTTGATTGGCTCTGAGATTAGACGCTGCAATCCATTGGCTAACAAAAACGCCAATCCCGAATAAATGAAAAACACCGCAACCCCGATCCAGACGTAACGAATCAGGATATTATCCACCTTCGCAAGATCGACCCGGAGCATAAATTGCCCGATGGTTTCACCCTTGTAAATAACCGGTTCAAAGACATCCAGATAGTTCGTGGAAAATATGTGCCCCTTGCGCAGGATTATCGCGGTTGTTAACTCATCAATATGCGGATGTCTTGCTAGGTTTTGATAGAACTCTGCAAAAACAATTTGGTCCTTGTTGAACAATCGAGCGCCAATGACATGGGGGGTCACAGACAAAGTCTCTAACACCAAGGTTGCAGTTTCTTGATCATTAAAGTTCATTGATGATGCACAGTTTCCACTGATTACTCGACTCAGAAGTTGAGCCTCCTGAAGCAGATCGTTGCGCAATGAGACTCGTTGCAGGGCAATAATAGCTACAAAAGTTAAAAGTAAAACCAGGCAACTGGTCAGAGTAATGATAAAGGTCAGTTTGCCCCGCAGGGAGAGGTTATTAAACAACCGCTTCATAGCAACTACCGTCCCTGAGTTGACAAAGAGTGAAATTTAGAACTGAGTTTCAGATTGGCTGCTATTGAAGCATCGAGATCGATAGCAAAACGCAAATAGTCCCTCACCTTCACCAAATTAATCGTCCCTCCCCTGTGGGCAAAACTCTCAATATTGCTGATGGCTAGAACGGGTACTTTCTGTAAGGCAGTCAAAACTGTGCATAAATGCAATAGAAAACACATGGGTTCTCCACATATAGAACTAAAAGAAACTCACAATTAGTCATTATAAGTTAAATTTAATAAATGTCAATAGTGTCTGTAATTTACTAAGGGTAAAACTGAACTTTAAAACACCATTATAACCTTGAGATTTGTTGAGCTTTCGGAGAGAATAGATTCCACGGAGTCTAATGCTAAAGAAAAAACCTATCTTTCCCCGATTATTGACTAATTTGCATATTTTTCTTGAGGGGGAACAATTTATGCGAGATCAACCTGCCACTCTTGATTCTACCTACCTCGCTCTGCTCGATTCAGTCGATGCCGCCATCTACGTCGCTGACATGCAGACCTACGAACTGCTATTCATGAATAAAATGGCGCGAGAAGCATCTGGTGGGAGCCTTGGTGGCACATGCTGGGCAACCCTACAAGCTGACCAAAATGGCCCCTGCCCGTTCTGCACCAATGATCGTTTGCTGGATAAAAATGGCAACCCTAAGAATCCTTATGTCTGGGAATTTCAAAATACTATCAACGGGGAATGGTACGAATGTCGTGACCAGGCAGTCCAATGGCATGATGGACGACTTGTGCGCATGGAAATCGCCACCAATATCACCGCACGGAAAATGGCGGAGAAAACCATCCGTACCAATGAAGAGCGTTTCAGGGAACTGTTCGAAAACATGAGCAGTGGGGTTGCCGTCTATAAAGCAACGGATGCTGGTCAGGATTTCATTATTACAAATTTCAACCGTGCTGCTGAGAAGATTGAAAGGGTCAAACGAAATGATATCATCGGACACAAAGTGACTGAAGTTTTCCCAGGGGCCGAAGACTTTGGGTTATTGGCTGTTTTTCAAAGGGTCTGGAAAACCGGGAAGCCAGAAAATCACCCCGTGTCGATCTATCATGACAAGCGAATCCAAGGCTGGCGGGACAATTATATCTACAAACTCCCATCAGGAGAAATTGTTGCCAGCTACGATGATGTCACCACACAAAAGAAAGCTGAAGAGGCATTACGAGAAAGCGAAGAGAGCTTACGTGCCACGTTGAATTCAATCGGCGACGCAGTCATTGCAACAGATATCAATCACAAAATTATCCGGATGAATCCGATAGCGGAACGGCTCACCGGTTGGAAGGCGGATGAGGCATTGGGAGAATCTCTCCTTCAGGTTTTTAATATTGTAAATGCTAGAACCAGACAAGTAGCGGAAAACCCGGTCGATACAGTTTTAAAAACTGGAAAAATTGCCAGCCTTGCCAGGCATACTATTTTGCTTGCAAAAGATGGCCGGGAAGCACAAATTGCAGATTCCGCTGCCCCAATCCACGACAAAGATGCTGAGACTACCGGTGTCGTGTTGGTTTTCCGGGATGTAACCGAAGAATACCAGATGCACGAAGAACTGCAGAAAACGCAACAACTGGAAAAAATCGGCACCTTGGCAGGTGGTATTGCCCATGATTTCAACAATATTCTCTCCGGAATCTTCGGCAATATCGCCATGGCCAAAAGATGTGCGGAAAATGATCATCCCTGCATAAAATATCTGGACCAAGCTGAAATCAGTGCAGAACGAGCAAAAAATCTAACTGAAAAACTCCTGACATTTGCCAAGGGCGGTATACCGATCAAGGGTCATATCAGTCTTGGTGAATTAGTCAACGATGTCGTAGGGTTTGATCTTTCCGGCAGCAATGTCAAATTGAGTTTTAAACAAGCTGACAATCTATGGGCAGCGGAAGTGGATAGGAGTCAGATTGAACAGGTCTTCTCAAATTTGGCTATCAATGCATTTCAGGCCATGCCAGAGGGAGGCACCCTGCACATTGACTTGCAAAACCTGGAGGTCACAAAACATCCGGGGTCAGAATTAAAAGAAGGAAAATATATTCAAGCGACTATCTGCGATGAAGGAGAAGGAATTGATGAAAAATACCTTCTGCGCATCTTTGACCCTTTCTTCAGCACCAAGCAAACTGGCCGAGGTCTCGGACTGGCCACTGTCTATTCCATCATCACTAAACATGATGGTCATATCAAAGTTTCATCTCATCCTGGGCGGGGAACAACATTTACCCTATACCTCCCTGCAGTAAATAAAAATCCCGCGATAAAAAGCGTAAAGACCAACGATGAATCGAGGATTGAGGGGCGATCCATCAAAGTATTAATCATGGATGATGAAGAAACCATCCGCACATTAACGACAGAAATGCTGAAGGCGCTGGGATGCATAGCTGAAGCCACCACAGATGGAGCCACAGCAATCCAAATGTACGGCCAGGCAATGCAGGGAGGAGTTCCCTATGATCTGGTTATCATGGATCTGACCATACCCGGTGGGATGGGTGGGAAAGATGCAATCAAAAGTATTCTGAATATTGATTCGAATGCGAAAGCCATTGTTTCCAGTGGCTATGCCGACGATCCGATTATGGCCCACCACACGGAATACGGTTTTAAAGGAGTTGTCACCAAGCCGTACACACAGGGAGAACTCAAGCTTGCTATTGGGAAAGCATTAAAATCTTAATAATAACAGGAAATTGAGAATAAAAAAGGCCTCTCAAAACTAGTGGAGAGGCCTTTTTATCTAAACCATTTCAGGCGACAAATTACCAGTTTTCCCCAAGTAACTCAAAGTGAGCTTTAGGATGGATACAGGCTGGACACAGCTCCGGTGCTTCAGTTCCAGTATGCAGATACCCACAGTTCAGGCAACGCCAGGTAACCGGCTTCTCACGCTTGAAAACCTGATCGTTCTCAATGTTAGCGAGCAGGTCGCGATAGCGTTTTTCATGCTGCTTTTCTGCAACAGAAATAGCATTCCAGGCGGCGGCAATCAGCGGAAAGCCCTCTTTTAGAGCAACGGCAGCAAAAGCAGGATAGAGTTCCGTATGTTCCTCTTCTTCACCTGTAGCTGCAGCTAAAAGATTCTCTGCCGTCGTGCCCATCTTACCCGCTGGATACATTGCAGTGATTTCCAGGTCGCCACCCTCAAGAAACTTAAAAAAGCGTTTGGCATGCTCTTTTTCTTGATTGGCCGTTTCCTCAAAGACGCCAGCAATCTGAACGTATCCTTCCTTTTTTGCAATGCTTGCAAAATAAGTGTAGCGGGTTCTTGCTTGAGATTCTCCAGCAAACGATTTCAACAAATTTTTTTCGGTTTCGGTTCCTTTAACACTTAGCGACATTGGTTTTCCTCCTTAAGATTTAAATAGGCACTGACAGCTAACAGCCATCAGTGCCAAATATATTGTTGCAAATTACACTATCCAACAATTTTATTCAAAGCTATTCCCATCGATTTTGCAACACCTTCACCATAGGCAGGATCAGCTTTATAGCAGTTTGAGGCATGTCGCACTTTGATCTCTATCGGAGCATCGCCCATGGCACGTGCAGTATTGCCAAATAAAAGCTCTTGTTGTTCAGGTTTCATTAGCTGGAATAGTCCTCCAACCTGACTGTAGTGGTCATCGTCATCTTCATAATGATTCCAATGGTCAGCAGCACCTTCCAGACTCAGCGGCGGTTCTGAAAAATCACGCTGTTCTTGCCACTCATCATAACTGTTTGGCTCGTAGCCAAGAGTACTGCCATGATTCCCATCAACCCTCATGGCGCCGTCACGATGGAAACTGTGAAAAGGGCAACGTGGCTGGTTAACAGGAATCTGCTGGTGGTTGACACCCAAACGATAACGCTGAGCGTCGCCGTAAGAAAACAAACGACCTTGGAGCATTTTATCCGGCGAAAAACCGATGCCCGGGATAATGTTGGCCGGGTTGAATGCTGCTTGTTCGACATCGGCGAAATAGTTTTCTGAATTTCGGTTGAGTTCCAGAACACCGACATCAATCAGCGGGTAATCTGAATGTGGCCAGACTTTAGTCAAATCAAAAGGATTAAAAGGAAACTTGGCAGCAGCTTCTTCCGGGACAACTTGAATCTGCATATTCCAACGAGGAAAATCACCGGACTCAATGCTGTCATAGAGATCACACTGATGACTCTCCCGATCTTTGCCGATGAGAGTTTCCGCTTCCGCATCGCTCAAGCATTTTATTCCCTGTTGAGTTTTAAAATGAAATTTAACCCAATAGCGTTTGTTTTCTGCGCTGATCAAACTGTAGGTATGACTGCCGTAGGCGTTCATATGACGATAGGATAGCGGAATGCCCCGGTCACTCATAGTAATGGTTACCTGGTGCAAAGCCTCAGGAAGGAGAGTCCAGAAGTCCCAGTTATTTTTGGCACTGCGCAGGTTGGTACGTGGATCACGCTTGACAGCATGGTTAAGATCAGGAAATTTCAATGGATCTTTGAGGAAAAAAACCGGGGTATTATTGCCAACCAGATCCCAATTCCCCTCTTCTGTATAAAATTTCATGGCCACCCCACGAATGTCCCGCTCAGCATCAGCCGCACCACGCTCACCAGCCACCGTGGAAAAACGGACAAAAAGCTCGGTCTTTTTGCCAACCTCGGAAAAAATCTTCGCCCTTGTATATTTACTGATGTCATGGGTCACGGTAAAAGTTCCAAAGGCACCTGAACCTTTAGCGTGCATACGCCGTTCAGGGATCACTTCCCGGTCAAAGCTGGCCAGTTTTTCCTGAAACCAGACATCCTGAAGCAACATTGGACCTCGTGAGCCCGCAGTAAGAACATGATTGTTATCAGCGACTGGTGCCCCGGCGTTGGTTGTCAATTTCTTTTTCATGGCAAATCCTTTCTCGGCTAAATGGTGAATGGTAATAAAGCACCCCGCCGCAAGCAGCGGGGTATTAACTACGCAGATTCTTCGCTGACCTTCAGCCAGCTTTCGCCCTAAGGGGACGGGGAATTGAACCCACAACGATTAAAACGTTATAGTACTAAGTATTATTTAGTAACTGTTCTTACCTAAAGATCAAAAAAAAGCATGGTTAAAAAAACTTCAAACAATTCTGACATGTCCCGTAGATTGTAACATTTTTTCTCTCAATTTCTCCCCAGGTCTGCACTTCTTCAGGTAATGCGGCTTCATCCACAGATGGCCAATGAAAATCGATAATTTGCTTACATTTTTGACAGATCAAATGGTGATGTTGTGCACTTAAAGCCTCAAAGCGCGCTTGACTTTCAATTGTTTCAACCTTGTTGACCAGCCCCTGCTGCACAAAAGTCCCCAAGGTTCGGTAGACGGTATCGAGCGAAAGAGTCGGCATCTTTTTAACCAACCGCACATAAAGATTTTCCGCTGAAGGGTGGTCAGTCGCTGTCGCCAGCTCTTTAAAGATCTCAAGCCTTTGAGGTGTAAGGCGCAGACCCTGGCTGCGACAAGCATTCTCAAACCACTTAAGTTGATCTTTCAGTGCTGGACTCATGAAATACGCCACCCCAAATAAGAAAAATTATTACTTAGTACATTATTGCAGCAACTATAAAATGTCAAGCAAGTTAATCACACATGTTTTTGGCTAACTTCATCGATGCTATAATCTTGACTCATCAACCCAACTGAGGTAAAAAATCAAACTCTCTTGCCGCCCTAGCTCAGTTGGTAGAGCAGTTCACTCGTAATGATCAGGTCGCCGGTTCGATTCCGGCGGGTGGCTCCACAATAAAAGCAGGCACTTAGCTAATACAGCAAGTGTCTGTTTTTTATTTTTGGAGCTATTTTTCAACGATAACGCGTCAATATCTATAATAAAACATAAGAAAACTACCATCACGCTTGTTTTGTGTCGAAGCATTCAATAGAATCATATTCTGATTATTATCAGTAATTCTAACGGGCTGGGACATGACAACAGAATTATCAGAATCACAAGAACAAAAAAAACCACCCCGTAAACGGCGTGAATGGATACTTATATTTTTCGCTATTCTCTTGCTGATATTAGTTCCTCAGCTTGAGAGCCGCTTGGTCGATCTGACTTCTCAACTTCCCATCAGCAACAGTATCATCGCTCTTGCCGTTATTAATCTGAATATCCTTCTAGTCCTGCTGTTTCTTTTTCTTATTTTTCGCAATATCTTCAAATTAATTCTTGAACGACGGCGCGGCGTTCCTGGAGCAAAGCTACGCAGTAAACTTGTTGGAGCATTCATTGCCCTGTCCTTGGTCCCCACGATGCTCTTATTTTTTGTGTCAGCTGGATTCATCACCAGCAGTATCGACAACTGGTTTAATACTCAGGTAGAAAAAGCCTTAGATGAATCTCTGGATGTGGCACAAACGTACTATCGGAATTCAGAGGCAAACGCTCTTTATTATGCAGATCAGCTGAGCAACCGCATCAAAGAAGGTAAGTTTCTTAACGAAGAAAACCTGCCGCAACTAAAGCAATTAATTAAAGAGAAACAAGAAGAGTACAACCTTGGGATTGTTGAAGTTTTCTCCTCAACTCACGAGGAATTAGTCAGAGTTGCCAACCCCAAACTGCCCATTATCGAAATCACGACCGCAAGTTCTGATCCAGTCCGGGAAGGACTTCAAGGGATTCGTTTTTCTCAGATAACTCCGGTTGGACAGGCAGATTTAATTCGAGGAATCGTTCCTGTTCAATCCAACTGGAACGAGAAAGATATTGTTGGTGTTGTTGTTGTTAATTACTATGTACCTTATTCCTTGATCAACAAAATGAAAGAAATTGCATCGTCCGTTGATCAATACAAACTCACCAAATCAATAAAAGGACAAATTCAACAGAGCTACGTCATAGTTCTGCTTCTCATTGCTCTGATTATTATTTTTCTTGCGACTTGGTTTGGATTCCATCTGGCCAGTGGGATCACCGTTCCGATTCAAGAACTGGCAACGGCAACCACCAAAGTTGCCTCTGGTGATCTTGATATTCAACTCAAAACTCGCAGTACAGATGAAATAGGTACTTTGGTCAATGCCTTTAACAAGATGACGACAGACTTACGTCAAGGACGCATTGAAGTTATTAGCGCGAATCAAGAGCTTCAGAGATCCAACCTTGAACTGGATCGCCGCAGAGACTATATGGAAATAGTCTTGGCCAATGTCACTGCTGGCGTTATATCTATTGACCGATCAGGCCATATGACAACCATCAATAAGTCGGCAGAAAACCTACTACACTTCAATGCTGACAAGATGCTCGGTAAAGACTTCCGGGAAGTCATTCCAAATAGCTACATGCCACAAATTATGGACCTTCTAAAGAAACTCTTCTACTCAGAAAGGGGAACAATCCGCCAGCAAATGACCATCCCTATCGGTAATGATAAATATACCTTGATGCTTAACTTAACCACACTACGTGACAAGCAAAACAACTTCCTAGGGACTGTCGTTGTCTTTGATGATCTTACCCAACTGTATAAAGCGCAGCGCATGGCAGCATGGAGAGAGGTTGCAAGACGGATTGCTCACGAAATTAAAAACCCATTGACTCCCATCCAATTATCCGCTCAGCGACTGCGACGCCGCTACCTAAAGCACTTTCCCGCAGATGATCATGTCTTCGATGATTGTACCAAGATGATCAGTGATCAAGTTGATGAGTTAAAAAATCTGGTCAATGAATTTTCCAATTTTGCCCGAATGCCTGCTACCAAGCCGAGTGAAAACAATCTGAATGAAGTTATCAATGAGTGCTTATCTTTATATAAAGAAGCACATAAGAATATCACCTTTCAGCGTTCACTGGATCCTCACCTGCCAAACACGATATTTGATAGAGAGCAAATTAAACGGGTCATTATCAACCTGCTTGAAAATGCTGTCGCCGCAATCGCGAAAAATGGAACAATTCAGCTCGAATCAGTCTACAATCATGAGCTACAGATTATCACCCTAACAATCGCTGATTCTGGATGTGGTATTCCCGCAGCAGACAAAGCACGGTTGTTTGAACCCTATTTTTCAACTAAAAAAACCGGAACAGGATTGGGTTTGGCTATTGTATCAACCATCATTACTGACCATAATGGCTACATTCGTGTTAGAAACAATAGCCCGCAAGGTTCACTTTTTATTATTGAACTACCTGCGACTGACAATAGATAAGGATATTCCAAATGAAAAGTATTCTCATAGTTGACGATGAAATTAGTATTTGTCAAAGCTTGGAAGGAATCCTTGAAGATGAAGGATTTCGAACATCTTTTGCCTCTACGGGGGAAGAATGCCTGACCTTGATTCAGTCAGAAGACCCGGATTTAATTTTGCTCGATATCTGGATGCCAGGGATAGATGGACTACAGACACTCAGAAAAATAAAACAGGTACGACCTCAGCAATTAGTCATCATGATGAGCGGGCATGGATCAATTGAAACTGCGGTCAAAGCAACCCGTCTAGGCGCCTACGACTTTATTGAAAAGCCACTCTCCCTTGACAAAGTATTGTTATCAATTCATAACGCTATGAAAATCGGCCAACTCGTTGCTGAAAACAAAGCTCTAAAAGAAAAAATGGGTCAAGACTCTCAGATGATAGGGGAAAGTTCAGCAATAGCTCAATTGAAGCAACAAATAAAAATCGCAGCGCCAAGCTCTGGCTGGGTTCTCATTAACGGAGAAAATGGAACCGGCAAAGAACTTGTTGCACGGGCAATCCATCAACAATCAACCCGCTCAGAAAAACCTTTTGTCGAAATAAACTGTGCAGCAATCCCCGAAGAACTTATTGAGTCGGAACTTTTTGGTCATGAAAAAGGTGCGTTTACTGGTGCAACGGCAGCGCGTAAAGGTAAATTCGATCTGGCAAATGGAGGAACCCTTTTCCTCGATGAAATTGGTGATATGAGCCTGAAAACTCAAGCCAAAATCTTACGTATACTACAAGAACATAAATTTGACCGGGTTGGAGGCAATAGAACAATAGAGGTGGATGTCCGAGTCATTGCAGCAACAAATAAGAACCTACAGGAAGAAATAAAATCTGGGAAATTCAGAGAAGATCTTTTTTTTCGCCTTAATGTTCTTCCATTTCAAGTTCCACCATTAAGTAAACGAAAAGATGACATTCCTCGCCTTTGTGAGCATTTTCTACATTATTTTTGCGGTAAAGAAAGTCGCGATATCAAGTCAATTTCCGCAGAAGCTTTAAACGCCTTGATAATTTACAATTGGCCTGGGAATGTTAGGGAATTAAAAAACCTAATTGAAAGGTTAGTCATTATGATCCCGGGGAAAGTCATTAATCTTTCCGATTTACCACTAGGAATTAATCAGAATAGGCATCAAAACGACCAACAAGGTCTCGCCGCGATAGATTTACCAAACTCATACCGAGAGGCCAAGGAGGTATTTGAAAAACAATTTTTAGTGGAAAAGCTACAAGAAAATGATTGGAATGTTTCTAAGACAGCAGAGGAAATTGGTTTGGAACGCTCCAACCTCCATAGAAAAATTAAGAGTTATCAAATCGAGCCCACTTAAAAAATCAACTTTTCATATTTATGCTCACAAAAAAACCCCATCCTTCACAAGAGAGGATGGGGTTTTCAAATAATTTCGGCAGCGACCTACTTTCCCACATAGTCTCCCATGCAGTATCATCGGCGCGGTAGGACTTAACTTCTGTGTTCGGGATG
>JASJGU010000357.1:0-11480 GCA_033791385.1 Desulfuromusa sp. | reverse complement strand
ATCAAGTTTTTCAAATGGAGATTCCATACACCAGAAACAGCCGCCAGCAAAAATTGCCTGCTCTGTCGCCGCAAAAGTATTATTTGCCAGTGGTGCCAGCAAGAAAAACAGCAGAACAAGAATTTTTTGCATGATTCACTCCTGAAAAGTATCTATTTGTTCAGTTTATGAAATTCCAGCGATATCGAGTTAATACAATGGCGTTTGCCGGTCGGCGGTGGGCCATCATCAAAAACATGCCCCAGATGAGAGTCACAACGACTACAGATCAGTTCATTGCGGGTCACAAAAAAACTCCGATCCTCTCGGATTGAGACATTTTCTTTGGCAATCGGTTCATAGTAACTGGGCCATCCGGTTCCAGAATCGAACTTACTAGCGGAAAGGTATAGGTCGTTCCCACAGGCGGCACAACGGTAAACACCATGGTCTTTATTCTTGAGCAGGTCCCCGGTAAATGCTCGTTCAGTCCCTTCTTCACGCAGAACATGGTATTGCTCTGACGTCAGCAGTTTTTCCCATTCAGAGTCACTTCTCATTACTTTATCTGTCAGAATGTAGTCCCCTTGTTCTGCTGAATATACTTTAATCTTTCCTCCTTCCAATGTGTTTTGCCCTGTCTTTTTATCCTTTGCGGCGAATCCATTTGCAGCTAGCCAAAGTAAACCAGCCTGAGTCGTTATCAATACAAGAGCTGTTCTCCTGTTCATGATCCATCTCCTTTGTCTTCTAAACTGTTATTTAGAGTTTCCTTATATGTCTTTGCTTTCTCAAGCCATTCTACCATTTTTTCAATTGTCACATTCTCCGGGTCATAAATGACCCGGTTCACCTCGCGGAAATCCTGCCAGCCTTTTTCCACCTTGATAATTCCTTGCCGCCCTTCCAGGGCCGCTTGGCCAACGTCGTATCAGGAAACAGCGAAGGTTACCATGGCCTGTTCGGGGGCTTCTGTTGAGCTGAGAGCAGAAGTCGTCAGGCCAAATAGTAGAAGGGGAATTAATACGAATAGTTGCAACATTTGTGGCCTCCTTTCATCTGATTGTCAGCATAGCAGAGGAAGATAAAGGGGAGATCACAACTGTTTAAAGATTGGGTAAAGATTGCGGATAAGTTGAAAGGAAGACTAATCTGGGAATCTGAGCCAGATGCGATTCAGCCCATTCTGGCTATCAGCCCCAACCTGTCCACCATGGGCTTCTACCAACTGTTTGACAATTGACAGACCGATACCCGCGCCACCATGTTCACGGGAGCGCGAACGGTCAGCACGAAAGAATCGCTCAAAGATAAATGGCAGGTCGGTTGCTGCAATCTCTTCCCCTGTATTGGAGACAGATATTTCTACCGTGGTATTGATCTGGTGGCCATCAATCGTCACCTTGCCACCTTCTGGCGTATAACGCAGAGCATTTTCCAGCAGATTTCGCAGTGCCTGCAAAAGTTTATCAAGATCTGCAAACAAGGTTAATTCCGGGGGTTCAATCTTCACCTGCAGATCAATTCTTTTAGCCTGAAACCGCAATTTGAATAAGGACAGCAGCTGTTCCGTCAGAGTTGCGACATGCAACTTCTGCCGCTGCAGAAAAGCCTGAGCCGATTCTGCCTTGGTCAACTGTTGCAGATCGTCTACCAGGTGAACCAGACGGAGTATTTCACTTTCCAGCATGCGAAAAGTTTCAACCGATGGTGGAACGATTGCGTCGCTCAGTGCTTCGAGGTAGCCGCGCAGATTGGTGAGTGGCGTCCTCAGTTCATGAGCGACATCAGTCACCATGTTTTTGCGTAACCTCTCAAGTTGCTCAAGGCTATCAGCCATCCGGTTAAATGCTTCTCCTAGCTGACCGACTTCATCTCCTGACACCACCTCGACCCGATTGGTGAAATTTCCTGCAGCAAGCTCTCGAGAGATTCGTGTCATCTGTGACAGTGGCCGTAGCACTCGTTTGGTCATCAGGTAGCTGAGTAGTAACGCGAGGATCAGTGCCGCTAATGCTGCCCACAGCAGGTAACGGTGGACCGCTTCAATAAACATGCGATGGCTGTCATGGGGTTGAATGGAATAGTGCTCCATCAAGCTCATAAAGTAGGTTGCCGCTAGATTATCGATGGCTAGCCAGACGACTAGAATGGTGATGGCGATAACCGGGATAACATTCAGCAGCAATTTCCACAGCAAATGTTTTTTCACTGACTTGACTCATTTTCTGCAAAGCGGTAACCGACCCCGCGTACCGTCTCGATAAAGCTCGGATGTCCAGAATCTGGTTCGATTTTCTGTCGTAACTTATTGATATGCACATCAATGACTCGCTCGATAACCGCCTCTTCTTGTTCGTAAAAATGTCGCAGCAGCTCTGTTCGACCAAAAACCCGACCCGGAGAAGCCATCAATACATGCAATAGTTTATATTCTGATGTTGTCAGGTTGATAACTTTACCGGCCAGGCTGACCTTGTATTTTATCGGATCAAGTTGTAGATGGCGACATTTCAGCAGCTGTGTCTCAGGTTCTATTGGAGGCTGAGTACGACGCAGGATTGCCTTGACCCGTTCTACCAGTTCCCGTGGACTGAACGGCTTCACGACGTAATCGTCTGCACCCAATGAAAAGCCCAGAACCCGATCAATCTCCTCCTCACGTGCGGTCAACATCAGAATGGGTAGTTTTGATTCACTGCGCAATCGGCGGCAGATTTCCAGACCATCGATATTCGGTAGCATCAGGTCAAGGATCACCAGGCTGGGGAGCTCCATCCTGGCAGTCTGAAGACCTTTTTTACCGTCATTTTCGATCAGAACGATAAACCCTTCCTTCTGCAAATAGGTGGCTACAAGGCTGGCAGTATTTTTATCATCTTCAACTATAAGAATCTTACGTGGCTTCTCTGTCATCTTCAGCTCCTGTGTTGATCACTATCATAGCAGAAGTTGAGTCAATCGTGAGTCATGAGAATTAATGAATCAGAATCGCTGACAGCAGAAAGGGTTTTTGTTCCCTTTGATTGAATGGTGTCGAAATTTTAAAAAAAGAGTTATTCATGCTGAATAAATGGAAAGTTTTTCCCCTGTTTACCCTATTTCAAATAGAAATAAGTCAGCGAATCACTTCCGGTCGATATTCTTCCTCCTCCAGGCGCATCAGTATTTCTTGAATATGTTCTGCCCCACGGGTTTCCAGATCGAGCAGAACCTCTGCTTCACCCAAGGGCATGGAGGATTTCTGCCGATCATGACTGACCTTGGAGATATTGACTTTAAGTTCACTGAGGATATGCGTCAAATGGGCCAAGGCCCCCGGCATATCGACCATTTCCAGCTGCAATTTAAGATAATGCCCTTCTGCCAGCAGCCCTTTTTCAACCACTCGAGCCATATTTTGGACATCCAGATTCCCGCCGGACAGCAGGCAAAGGGTGTTCCCCTCATGGAGGGTCTTTAAACCATAGAGCAGGGCCGCTAATCCAAGGGCTCCAGCGCCTTCAACAATCAGCTTGCCTTTTTCCATTAAGCTGACAATTGCTCTGGCAATAGCATCCTCTTCAACGGTCACAATTTCATCAACATATTTTTCGATAATCGGAAAAGTCAGATCACCAACTTGTTTGACAGCCACCTCTTCGGCAAAGGTATGACTGCGGGTAGACAGACGCTTTGGGTGACCATTGCGCCGAGCCAGAGAAGCACTGGCAATACAGGCAGCCTCAACGCCAATAATTTTCACCCCCGGTTTTTCAGACTTGATTGCTGTGGCAATTCCGGCAATCAACCCGCCACCACCAATTGGCACCAGCAGAGTATCCAGCTCCGGCAAATCTTGCAGGATTTCCAGACCAATGGTTCCCTGCCCGGCCATAATCAATTCGTGATCAAAAGAAGACACATAAAGCAATTGTTCCTTTTCGGCCAACTGCCTTGCATAGCTTTCTGTTTCTGTACAATTATTGCCATACAACTCAACCTCGGCTCCATATTCCAGCGTTGCTAATTCTTTAGCCAGCGGAGTTCCCTTGGGCATAACAATCCGGCAGGGACAATTAAGCAGTGCCGCGGCACTGGCTAATCCCAACGCATGATTACCTGTTGAGGCGGTCACAACGCCTGCAGCTAATCGTTCCGCCGGTTGTCGGGAAAGCAAGTTGTAAGCACCACGGATTTTGAATGCTCCGGTGTGTTGGAGATTTTCACACTTGAAGTAGAGTGGTGTTCCCAGTATTTTCGAGTAATAAGGTGAATGTATCAATTCCGTATGCCGAATGATCCCCTGCAGGTTCTCTGCCGCTTCGTCGATCTGTTGTCGTGTCAGCATCATTCACTCCCATCGTCCAAGTTTAATGCCTCGTAAAAAGGAATAAGATGGCAAAATTGTTGCGACTCTGTAGAGCGGACTTTTTGCGACGCCATCAAGTTTGAATCTTAGAAAGTTTAGCATAGATATTGAATTCCGCTGCTTCACCCCGCACAGATCTGATAATATGGGTGCAATTTACGATTCTGAGGAGACTTTTCGATGACAAATGAACCCATCCAAGAAGAACCTTTGATCCCGCGGCTGCTGGCAACCAATGCCCTGCGAGCGAATCTTAGCAAACACATGGATTTGAACAAAATGGCAGATTCAAAGGCCTCAATGATTATGACGGCCTCTTCCCTGGTTATTACTATTACCCTGACCCAATACGACAAACTAGTATTGCCGACCGCCCTGTTGTTGGCTGGTTCTGGTATTCTGGCAGTGCTTTTTTCGATTTTAGCCATCATTCCGCCAATGCATGTCAGCGATCGCACCAACCTGTTTTATTTTCGTTCGTTCAGCGATCTGTCTGAGGATGAATTTAAAAGCCAGTTTTTAGCGACCATTGCCGATAGAGAAAAACTCTATGATGCTTATCTCCATGAAATATACTACTTGGGCAAGCACCGCCTGACCCGTAAATACAGATTGATCCGTAACGGTTTGTGGAGTCTTTTAATCGGGTTGCTCGGTGCAACGGCATCAGCCGTGCTATTGCAACTGCCGATATGAATCTGATTTTGCTGCATGAGAATGATTTTGTCGGTAAAGACCGAGTAGCGCTGCGTGGTCGGCGGAGGGAGCATATCCTCAGCATCCAACGTGCCGCTGTCGGAGACACATTGCGGGTTGGAAAACTCGATGGTTTGATCGGAACTGGAAAGGTCGTGAGTCTGGACGGTCAAGAACTGGAAATGGAAGTTCAGCTGGATCAGCATCCACCCAGCCCATTATCGGTCACTTTATTGTTGGCTTTGCCACGGCCAAAAATGTTGAAACGGATTTTACAAGGTATCAGTTCCCTGGGGGTGAAACAGATCTACTTGATTAACAGTTACCGGGTAGATAAAAGTTTCTGGGGCAGCCCATTACTGCAGCTTGAGAGGTTGAATGAACAGTTGTTCTTAGGTTTGGAGCAAGCCCGCGATACAGTTCTTCCTCACATCTACCTGCGCCCGCGCTTCAAGCCCTTTATCGAAGATGAGTTGCCCGATATAGCCAAAGACACAGTCGCCTATGTTGCCCATCCGGGGTCTGAAACTGCCTGTCCGCAGGGCATCAGTCAAGCGGTAACATTGGCAATTGGGCCGGAAGGGGGCTTTATTCCCTACGAAGTGGAAAAGCTGCAAAGCTGTGGTTTTATTCCAATCAGTCTGGGGGACCGAATTTTACGCGTTGAAACGGCGGTTCCTGTGTTACTCTCGCGACTTACTCCCCTAACCTGAATAAGTATACTGAATGAAAAACAAATCCCCCTTGGTTTACCTGTTGTTGATCTTACCCCCATTGTTCTGGGCTGGAAATTCAGTCCTGGCCCGAGGCGTAGCGGATCTTATCCCACCGGTTGCCATGTCGTTCTGGCGCTGGGCAATCGCGTTACTCATCCTGCTTCCCTTTACCTGGAAGAAAACTCTGAACGATTGGCCCCAAATCAAGAAGCACTGGAAAATTATTTTTCTGCTTGGTCTATTTGGCATCGCCTCGTTCAATACTCTGCTCTATACGGCGGCACATAGTACTACGGCTATTAATATTGCCCTTACCCAGTCAGTTATGCCGGTCATTATTGTGTCGATCAGTTTTATTTTGTTTCGCGACCGAATTGTTCCCATTCAACTTTTTGCCATTGTCCTTTGTACCCTAGGAGCTGGTTACATTGTCCTTCATGGAAATTGGCAACGCTTGCTGCAACTTGAATTTGTTATTGGTGATCTGATAATGTTACTGGCAGTGAGTCTCTACGCCCTCTACTCTGTTTTGCTCCGGAAGCGACCAGATATCCACCCACTGAGCTTTTTAACTACAACCTTTGCTGTCGGTGTGGTGTTGCTACTGCCGCTGTATTTTTGGGAAGTACAAAAAACACCGCCACTTGTATTATCTCAACCGGTCATTATCAGCCTGCTCTATGTCGCTTTATGCCCATCAATTTTAGCTTACCTTTGCTGGAATAAGGGCATCCATGATATTGGTGCTAATCGGGCCGGGTTATACATCAATCTGGTCCCTTTATTTGCTTCTGTCCTTGCTGTACTGTTTCTGGGAGAAAGATTTGAGGGCTATCATCTGAACGGGATAGTCCTTATTGCCAGTGGATTGCTGCTATTTAACCTGCCATTAGTCGTTCAGAAGGATAGGTTCAGAAAATGACCCTGGAAGATTGGGGCTGGTCCCCGTTTTTTACTGAGAAGTTCAAACCCTGGGAACAATCTGGATACCTGCCCGCCAGGGTCATTCGCGGAGAAAAAAATTACTTCAAGGTCTGGTCTCTGCAGGGGGAATTAACTGTCCGTTTCACTGGAAAAGTCCGCCATCAAGCGGGTGGCCGTGCCGACCTGCCGGTTGTTGGAGATTGGGTTGCTGTTGAACTTCACCCGAACCAGCGCGGGATTATTCATGCCATGCTGGAACGTAAAAGTTCCTTTTCTCGCAACCTCCCGGGGACCCGTAAGGGAAAAGAACGCATTGAACAACAGGTGATTGCCGCCAACGTTGATCTGGTATTTATTGTCAGTGGGCTGGATCGCGATTTCAACCTGCGCCGGATTGAACGTTATCTGACTTTGGTTAGCAGTAGCGGTGCTAATGCGGTGGTTCTGCTCAATAAGACTGACTTATGTGAAAATCCTGCAGAGTGCAAAGCTCAGGTCGAAGCAATTGCAGGAAACAGTCCCGTGCACCTCTGTATGGCGCGCAGTGCTGACCAGCTCGACATCCTTTTCAGTTATATGCAACCGGGTGAAACAATTGCCCTGCTCGGGTCCTCAGGAGTCGGAAAATCGACCATTCTTAACGGGCTGCTTGGCGAAGAGCGCCAGAAGATCGGTGCCGTCAGTCTTTCAGATGGAAAGGGGCGGCATACCACCACCCATCGTGAACTGGTTCTGTTCCCCTCTGGTGGAATTTTGATGGACAATCCTGGCATGCGGGAGCTGCACCTTTGGGGTGAAGCGGAAGATCTTGCAGAATCATTTTCAGATATAGAAGCTTTGGCTGTAAACTGCAAATTCAGGGATTGTCGGCATAAAACGGAACCCGGCTGCGCCGTAACCAAGGCAATTGAAGCTGGAGACTTGAATTCAGAACGCCTTGACAGTTATCATAAGCTGAAGGATGAACTGTCAAGTCTACAACATAGAAGATAATTTATTGACTTAAACTTGTTATTTGTTATTTAGCTATCTGAGGGATTTACGTTGCGCTGCCTTATTGTCGTCATTCTCGGGCTTTTTGTTCTGCTGCCATTGCAATCCGGAGCAGCGGAAGTTCGCATTGGTATTGACAATAACCCTCCACTGGCCTTTCTCACGACTGATGGCCAGGCCACTGGCTTGCTCCCTGATCTCCTGACTCAAATCGCCAAGCAAGAAAAATGGTCCCTTAAATTCGTTTCGTGCCAATGGCAAGAATGTCTGGATCAGCTTGAAGCTGGTAGCATCGATGTTCTTCCTGCAATTGCGTTTACGGAAGAACGGGCTAAAAAATTCCATTTTGCCCAGGAAACGGTTATGACCAACTGGGGGCAAGTCTATCAACAGCCAGGCTCAAAGTTGGAATCCGTTCTTCAGCTTGAAAATATGTCTCTCGCCGTTCTCAAAGAAGATATCCATTATGTTGGCGAATACGGCATCGTCAATATGGCAAGAAAATTCAACATCAGAATCAATTTTATTGAAGTCGATAGCTACCGAGAGACATTTGCCCTGCTGCAAGATAAAGAAGTTGATGCTGCCTTGGTTAACCGTTTGTTCGGACTGAAGAACCAGGGACCTTTCAACTTGCAACCGACTCCGATCCTCCTGAATCCAATTCAGGTACGTCCCGCTTTTTCAACGTTAAGCGACCCATTACTGGTGGAGCAATTTGATCGGCAGGTGAAAATCTGGAAAGAGAACCAAGGCTCTATTTACTATCAGCTATTGAATAAATGGTTGATAAATGGAGTGTCTGTTAAAAATCCTGTTTGGTTAATTCCATTTATCTCTGTTTTGGGGTCTTTACTTGTTCTGTCAGTTCTGATGTCCCTCTGGATTCGCCGTCAGGTTTCTTTGAAAACATTGTTACTCAAGGAAAACAATATCCAACTGGAAGCTGAACTGATAGCCCGGCATGACATTGAGCAGGAGCTATTAGAGCGTCAGCTGCAGGCGCGGGTTTATTTTGAAGAATCACAATCAATAATGCTCTTAGTCGATCCAGAGACAGCTGGGATTGTAGACGCAAATCCAGCGGCCTGCATGTTTTATCAATATAGTCGCGATCAACTACAGAAAATGAAAATGTGGCAGATCAATCAACTGGGAGAAGATGAAGTCAGGCAACGGCTTGCTGCTGCTAAAAACCAAAACCAGCAACAATTTGAACGTATTCATACCTTGGCGGACGGGCAGAAGATTCCGGTAGAAGTTTATAGAAGTCCGATTCAAGCTAAGGGTCAAACTTTACTCTATTCAATTATCCACGACATCAGTAAGCGTAAAAAAGCCGAGCAGGCTCTTGAAGACCGCAGTCAGTTTCTCCAGTCAGTGATTGACGGTGTCTCCGATCCACTGATGGTGATTGGACTCGATTACCAAGTTTTACAGATGAATCAAGCAGCCCGCAGCCAGCTCAACGGCAACTCAGATAAATTAATGGGCATATCATGTTACCAGCTCTCTCACGCATCTCTTGTCCCCTGTAGTGGTGATGAGCATCCCTGCCCACTCTTGGAAATCAGAGAAACCGGTCTGTCTGTGACGATGATTCATCATCACACAACCGATCAAGGTAAACGGGTTTTTGAACTTTGCGCTTCGCCGCTTTTTGATACAAAAGGTGAAGTCTATGCCATCATTGAAGTGGCACGCGATATTACTGAACGTTTACAGGTAGAAGAATTGCTCAATGAAAATGAAAAACGCCTGCACCATATGGCACATCATGATGCTCTCACTAACTTGCCGAACCGGGTGCTGTTTGAAGATCGATTAAAACAGGCTCTCCGCAAAGTTAGCCGCAATCGCAGGCAAGTTGCGCTGTTCTTTCTTGATCTGGATCACCTTAAAGCCGTTAACGACAACCTTGGTCACGATTACGGCGATTTACTGCTGGTCGATGTTGCCAAACGGTTACGTCAATGTGTGCGAGAGAGCGATACGGTTGCCCGGATGGGTGGGGATGAATTCCTGGTTCTACTGGAAGATATCGAATCGATCGAAATGATCGAAGCCATGGCTGAGCGTATCTGCACCGCTCTCACTCATAATTTAAGCAAAGGTGATTTTACCCAAAAAATCAGCGCAAGTATCGGCATCAGCATTTACCCTGAAGATGCCAAAACCGGCCAGGAAATGATGAGAAATGCCGACCTGGCAATGTACCGAGTGAAAAATTCCGGCAAAGCCGGCTATCAATTCTACTCTGCACCGCAAGGCCGTTTTCTGTTTGATTGAATTATTTCGTCAGCTTCTCTTCCACACTCTTCAATTTATCAACCATTGTCTGTTCACGATCAACCCGGCTGCCCAGCTTAATTGTCGTGCTGATGCGTGGTGCCCCAGCTGCATGGATCTGTTCATGACAACTGCGGATCGCTGCAAATACCTGGTTATATTCTCCCTCAATATTGGTTCCATAAGCATGTAAACGGATTTTTAAGCCAGCACCTTCTAGAATTTGCTGACAAAGAGCAACATACTTTGAAACCGATACCCCAACACCCAGAGGGACGACACAAAGATCAACGATTACTTTCATGGCCTGCTCCTTTTATCGAATATTTGTGAAAACTGAGTATATCCTGTCGGGATAGAGTCTGCCAACCAGGTAATCGTTGAAACCCTTGCTAATTCTGACCGAAAAGGATAGCCGTTTACTGAGAAAATCTGTTATACATAAAAGTTCTTATAAAAACTGATGTAAAGTCAAAGTTCTAAAACCATTAACAACAGAAAGAGGTACTGATGCAAGATTGGGGACAAGGCCCCTCCGGGGATGACCTGGAAAAAAAGGTCATTGAAATCGCTAATAAAGTCAAACAAAAGCTTCAGTTTGACCCGAAAAAAGGGATCCTTCCACTGCTGGTTGTCATTGCTATCATTGCGGCTATCATTGGAGGATCCAGCAGTATGTATAAAGTGGATACCGAAGAAACCGGGGTTGTTTTACGTTTTGGAAAGTTTTCCAAATTTGCTAACCCTGGTCTGCATTTCAAAATTCCCTTTGGTGTTGAACAAGTCTATCTGGTGCCGACCGGACGGGTATTAAAGGAAGAATTTGGTTATCGAACTGTCACGCCTGGCATAAAATCCGTCTATAGCAAGTCGGGTTTGGAAGAAGAATCACTGACACTGACCGGAGATTTAAACGTCAGCGATGTGGAATGGATTGTTCAGTTCCAGGTGGCCGATCCGTTCAAATATATTTTCAAAATTCAGGATCCCGTTGGCACGATCCGCGACATTGCTGAAGCGATGGTGCGCAAGGCCATCGGCAATGCCGATGTCACCCAGGTTCTGACCACCGACCGGGCAGCTTTGGCCGATCAGATTGAACAATCTTTGCAAGAAACTCTTAAGCAATACGATATTGGGGTGCGGATCGTGACGGTCAAATTTCAGGATGTCAACCCACCAGAAGCAGTTAAAGACGCGTTCAACGAAGTTAACGAAGCAGAACAGCAAAAAGAGAGTTTAATTTTCCAGGCTCGCGAACAGTACAACCGCGAAGTCCCTAAAGCACGGGGTGAAGCAAAGCGTGCGCTGCAGGAAGCACAAGGTTATGCTGTCGAACGGATTAATAAAGCACGCGGTGAAACCAACCGCTTTGTCGCTTTGCTGGCAGAGTATAAAAAGGCTCCGCTAGTGACGCGCCGACGGATCCATATTGAAACGATGGAACAGGTTTTGCCAAGCCTGGAAGAAGTTTACATCATGGATGATAAAAACGCGGGATTATTGCCGCTGCTCCCCTTGCGGAAAACCAT
>JASJGU010000356.1:0-24611 GCA_033791385.1 Desulfuromusa sp. | reverse complement strand
AGATCCTCGGTTGTCCCCCCCCAGCTTATCTGATCAGCGTTGCACTGGCCGTTTATTGTTTCTCCTCAGCCATCCTGACCGTGACTGCCATGGCAAACGATACCCAACCGACCCAAAAATGGAATCACCTCGGTTATCGTTCTGTCTTCTTCGCCTTCTACTGCTTCTCCGGTTCTATTGCTGCCAACTTCATTCCTGTTCTACTGGTTGGGTTATGCCTCTACGGATTAGATCAATGCCACATCTGGCTCCACAATGCTAAAGAGAATCATGAGGGTAAAGGGCTGTTGGACAAATCCTGATCAACTGAGCCAAAAGTAATGGATACAGATACAGGGTGGATTTAAGGAGAACCTGATGAATCAAAAAAGTAACTTCAGATTAATTGCTCTTTCCATGACATTGATGGTGACGGGAAGTTTTATGCTTTGCGATCTTGGCTTGCAGATAGCACCGCTCACTAAATTTTTTCTTGTTTTCTTTGTCGCCATTATTGTTTTTCAGAGTATTCCAGCAGGATTGTTGTTTGCCAGCAAGGTTAAGAACTTACTCGCCAAGAGACGACTCGTGTCGACTGGGGGGCCATTAAACAGAAATGGATCACCTGATATGAAAACGAGGAAAATTTTGATTGCAGATCGAGATAAAACCGCACGGAAAGAGTTGGCGGGTTTTTTTGAAAATTCACATTATGAGGTTGAGACAACTGCTTCTGCGGCTTATGCCATCGCAAAAATTATACAGAAAAATGAACCCATTGTGATTCTGGGCGATTCGTTTGAAGAAAAAATTGCTTCGGTTGATGTCATTGCTTTGATGCGCAAGTGTAATAAAAACCTTCGTATCATTCTGGTTTCAGACGACAGCTCTATGGAGACTTTGCGCCGGATTCGTGAAGAGGGAATTTTCTATCATGCGTTGAGACCGCATAATCAGGAAGATAACGAAGAATTAGGTTCCGTAGTGGAATGTGCCTTTGAAACTTTTCAGCCGGAACTGAGCTGATGAAAATACACTATGTGGAAAGATGAAAGGAGTTCATCATGAAAAAAATAGCCCAATACAGCCTCCCTGGAATCGTATTTTTATCCACTATTGTACCTGCTTTAGCTGAATCAGGGGCGAGAGAAGATAACAGCATGATGTTGGTCTATCTATTTTTAGGCGTTTGTGGATTGATTATCTTTCTCCAGCTTATTCCTGTTTTCGCTTTGGGTTTTGGCATAATCAAAGGATTTTTTGCTGGAACGAAGAAAGACGCAAAGCCGCTAACACACTGAGTTTCTGATGGATTCAGAAAACCCACAGAGAAGGAATATGCCCGAACTCTTGAGATCAATATAATGTGGAGTTAAAAAAGAGGTAGGCGGCACACCTCTTTTTTTGCGCTTTCTGGTTTTTTCTGTCATTAATTCATTTCCAGGAGTATTATTTTCTAATGTGTTTTTGTCTGTTAGATTGATAAAAAGATAAGATCCCAATTTTCAGGATCTTTCTATTGTTTATTCTTGAGCCTGGTTGTTCCAGGAGGTTTCCCTCAGAATTTCTGCCAAAGGGTGAGTACATGAAAATGGATCGTAGTATCAATTATTTATGGAGTCTTTTATTACTGATGGCTCTTGCTGTCCCGCTCTCGGTGAGTGCAATGGAGATGGACGATTGCCTCGGCTGTCACGGCGATACTGATGAAGTTGGAGATGAATTGTTTATCGATGCAGATAACTTTACTCCGACTGTGCACGCCGAAATGGGCTGTGTTACTTGCCATGAATCTGTCACTGATGAGCATCCAGATGATGGAGAAGCTGTTTCAAGTGCAGACTGTCTTGATTGTCATGAGGAGCTTGGGAGTCAGTATATGGCGACTGAGCATGCAGAAAACGCAGTGTGCAGCGACTGCCATAATCCCCATCAGGTTTATGGAATTGAAGCGGTGTCTGGCCCTGACATGAATAAGCAGTGCAGCCAGTGTCATGAAGATACAGATGTTATGGACAACCACGCAAAATGGTTGCCGCAAGCAAGTCTGCATATCAGCAAGCTTCCTTGTATTACCTGCCACACCTCTGCGGAGAGTTATGTAATCGTTTTAAACATTACGCAGAAGCAGGAGAAGGAAAAGGGGCTGACAGGTTACCGTTTTTCCAGCTATGCTGATTTAAAAAAGTACAGTGGTGAAAAAGAGATACAGCGGATCATTGATATTGACGGTGACAATCACCTCTCTCTGGCTGAATTACGTACTTTCAACCGGAATCCTGTTTATAGCAATCTGCATCTGGATGGCACAATGGTTCCCAGTCAAGTCTCACATGATCTGAGTACGCTGGATAATCGCTATGATTGTACTTTTTGCCACGCATCCGGGCCGGGAAGTATGCAAACAAGTTTTCTTTCTTTCCCGACAGAAGGTGGGACTTATCGGCGGATGACAGTTGACGAGGGTGCGATGCTGGATACTTTATATGGAACACCTAACTTTTACATGACCGGTAGTACCCGCAGTTCAGTAATGAATATCATTGGTTTAATCATTATCTGTGGTGGTTTTATCATGCCGCTTGGCCATGGAACACTGCGTTTCTTAACCCGTAAAAACAGAAAACATTAAGGGGATTAATCATGGCTGAAGAACATCAAGATCAAATTTATTTACAACCAATACCGGTTCGAATCTGGCACTGGCTGAATGCTTTTGGGATTGTTACCTTGACAGTTTCAGGTGCACAGATTCGTTTTCCCGACTATATTACTTGGCTTGGCAGCTATAAATCAGCGATTTACCTTCATAATACTGCCGGATTTGTGGTGGCAATCTCCTTCTCTCTGTGGTTTTTTTATTATACCTTTGTCGCTCGAACGATGGCGAACCTGTATGTTCCAAAGGTAGATGATTTTAAGAGCGGTATCATGAAACAGGTCAAGTTCTACTTTTTAACTTATTTCCTTGGTTGGGAAAACCCGCATCATCCAACTCCCGATAGCAAGTTCAACCCGATGCAGAAATCCGCTTATCTGGCGATCATGTTTGTGATGATGCCGCTGGTCAGTTTGTCTGGGATCTTCTTGACCAACGTTGATCCATTACGTGGGCTGATCGTGATGGTCGGCGGGCTCAAGCTTTTGGCGGGACTTCATTTTCTGTTGGCTTGTTGCCTGATCGCTTTTATCCCGACCCATGTTTATCTGGCAACCTTGGGACGGACTCCCACAGATCATATCAAAACCATGTGGACTGGCTGGGAAGATGAAGAGGAAGGGCATACAAAAGAGGCGGAAGGGAGTACACCTACCGCGAATTCTTGATCGTCTCTGAATAAATTCATGCTATTTCCATCCTTAAGCGAGCCGATTCTAAAAAGAGTCGGCTCGCTTTTTAATTTCTTACCCCTCATCCGGCCTTCGGTCACCTTCTCCCTTATGGAGAAGGGATCAATACTCACCAAGCAGTAAAATCCATTCTGACAACACAGGAATATTCCTGCGCGACAGGAACATCCTTCCGCAGAGGAAAACGTTTCCACAGAGAATAAATTGTAACTAACCGATATTACATGGATTAATTGTTTTATGAAACTTGGCACGGCTGATGCTATATCAGAATAGCAACAACGAAGGACCAAACGAATTTATGGAGGAAATGATGGGATACTCTCAAATCGAAACAACTCAAAATACAAATACCGAATCCAATCTTCAAAACCATAGTTTGATGAGCCTGGTGACTTTTCTTCTGATCAGCATCTGTGCTTTTACTTTTAAAGACTTTAACTTGTTTGAATCTGCATCCGAGCCAGTCCGTCAGATCCTCGGTTGTCCCCCCCCAGCTTATCTGATCAGCGTTGCACTGGCCGTTTATTGTTTCTCCTCAGCCATCCTGACCTTGACTGCCATGGCAAACGATACCCAACCGACCCAAAAATGGAATCACCTCGGTTATCGTTCTGTCTTCTTCGCCTTCTACTGTTTCTCCGGTTCTATTGCTGCCAACTTCATTCCTGTTCTACTGGTTGGGTTATGCCTCTACGGATTAGATCAATGCCACATCTGGCTCCACAATGCTAAAGAGAATCATGAGGGTAAAGGGCTGCTGGACAAATCCTGATTTTCAGCGCCACATAAAATGAAGAAAAGCCTGTTGCGAACTATCGCAACAGGCTTTTTTATTGACCCATAACTTTTGGCAGCTGTTGCTGGATTACCTTCAGGGAAAGTTCTGTGTCGGGTAGATTGTGGTTTTCCACAGTCATGGTCGGGAAGATATCTGTTGTGTTTAGCCATTTGAACAGGGTTGAAAAGGGGACGTATCCTTGACCAATGGGAAGATGTTCATCCTGCTCACCATGATTATCGTGAAGATGCAGGTGTTTCAGATAGGGGGCGGTTGCGTTTAACCAATCAAGCAGTTTTCCAGTGGCAAACATGTTCCAGTGGCCAATGTCAAAAACGTGCCCCATCTGTGGGGAATTGATTGCTGTAAGCAGATTTATAAATATATCCGGAGTTGTTTCATGAATATTTTCAATACAGATGGTGCAGTCAAATTCTGCCGCACGCGCTAGAAATTCTGGCCAGAAGATAAGGTTGTTTTGCACCCAGATGTCGAGTTTTTTTCCTGAAGCTCCGTAGGTCAGGCCGGGATGAAAAACAATCCGCCTGGCACGTAATTTTTCCGCCAGCCGCAACGATTGGTCGGCAATCTTCAGCGATGCGTTGCGTGGCCCTCTCTTACTGCTGCCAGCATTGAATCCACTGAAAGGGGCATGCAGGGTGGTGCTGAGTCCTTGATCATGTAACTGCGCGGCACAATCACCAAGCTGTTCAAAGTCGAGCTTTTCCAATAAGACTTCCTGACAGGCCACTTCTGGCTGTAACTTTCGGTTGAGCAGAAAGGGCAGTCGCGCCGGCAGCAGATGCGCTGGGGTATAGATATAGAGTGATGAAGTCTTCATAAGTGTCGGTTCGCAGCAATAAGTTCCAGTTTTTTGATGTCGTGTAGTTCACCTAAGGCAATCAGGATATGGCCCGCCTCGATAATTGTATTGGCATCGGGGTTAAAAATCATCTGTTTGTCATGCTTGATACCAATAATAATCAATTTGAGCTTCTTGCGCAGACCCGATTGACTCAAGGCTTTACCAACCAGATGGGATTCAGGCACGACGGGGATTTCTTCTATCTGCAGTTCAATGTTTTTTTGCCCGGTCACAATATCGATAAAATCGACGACCGAAGGTCGCAGAATGGCTTGGGCCATGCGCGAAGCGCCAATGGTATAGGGAGATACAACCTTGTTGGCCCCAGCTCGCATTAGTTTAACTTCGGCCCCTTCTTCACTGGCGCGTGCCATAATAAATAGCTTTGGATTTATCCCGCGGGCCGTCAGGATAATAAATACATTGGCGGCATCGGAGGTGACCGCAGTCACCAACCCTTTAGCTTGATGGATTCCGGCTCGCTCAAGGACCTCATCCTGAGTTGCATCCCCCTCTATAAACAGGTGACCATTCTCTGCCAGCTGTTGACATTGGGCGGGGTCATTTTCTACCACAATAAATGGTAGCGGTTTAGCAGCAAACTCACGGCTGATCAAGCGGCCGATGCGCCCATAGCCACAGATGATATAGTGCCCTTGCAGGCGGCTGATCTGTTTTTGCACTTTTTTTCTCCCCAAGAGTTGGTACAGCTGCCCTTCCACCATAAATTGGATCATTGAGCCAATCGTGTAAGCAATTGTTCCAACCCCGAAAATAATCAGAAAAATGGTAAAGATCTGCCCATTGTGTGACAGGGTATGAACCTCACTATAGCCAACCGTCGCCAGGGTAATAATTGTCATGTAGAGCGCTTCAAAAGCACCCCAATCTTCGATGAGGGCGTAACCGAGGGTTCCGCCACCTATGAGAACTGCTAACGTGGTCAGAGACGTTTTGACTTTTTTCAATGGATCCATGGCTTGCTCCCGATTAACTTCCTGATGATAGCCACCTCCTGTAAAAAAAACAAGAAATCAGCGCTATTAAACAACGGTGCTTTAGTCAGGTAAATAATGATTGACAACTTGTGTATACAGTATACAATCCGTTTATCAACAATTAGGAGCGTTTGCCGTGAAAACAAAAATGATTGAACGTCATCAAACGTTGCGCGAAAAGATTCTGGAAACAATCCGCGATGCTATTCTTAAGGGAGACCTCAAGCCAGGAGAAAAGGTTGCTGAACCTGAACTGGCGGAACGCTTTGGTATTAGCCGGACACCGATACGTGAGGCTTTTCGTCAGTTGGAATCCGAAGGTTATCTGACGGTTATACCGCGTAAGGGGGCGGTTGTAGCGGCTTTATCAGAACGTGATGTGCAGGAATTTTATGCGGTTAAAAGTACCCTCGAAGGTTATGCAGCAGAGCTGGCAGCACAGAAATTAACGGAAAAAGAGCTGGCAAAGCTGGAATCAATCAATGAGCGGCTTAAGCAGCTGGCAAGTGATGGTGATGTGAAATTATTTTACAAAATTCATAATGAATTTCACGAAACATTTCTCAAGGCAGCGGACAATAGTAAGCTGCATGAATTAATCACTCACTTGGGACAGAAGTTCAGCCGGTTGCGGATGGCATCAATTTCTGTTGCTGGACGGATGGCGATTTCTGTTGCTGAGCATGATAAGTTGCTTGAAGCGTTCCGTAACCATGATGGTAAAGCGGCTGAAGCGTTGGTAAAAAAGACCGCCGCTATTGGTGGATCTGTGTTGCTCGAAAGTATGGCACACTCGCGTGGAGAGCCGACCAGCAAGTCTTTACTCAGTGAAAAATTGGATGTCTATTGATTTATACAGGAGTTCATTTTATCTGAAACAATAAAGCCCTTCAGAGTTTTTTGAGGGGCTTTATTGTTTCAGATAGGTTTTTATGCTGCTGGATAACTCGTGCAGCTCCAAAGAAAGATCATCCTGCCAACTGTTATCTTTACAAACATTACCCTCCAATAACATCTGCAGTTGATCGCTGGTCATCGGAAATAATGGGATGCTCTGTAGCGCGGCAACCACCCGTTTCATCAGCCAGAGAGGCTGGTGAATTTTTCGTGCCCCCGTTGCCTGCCCAAGGGTTTGAGCAATCAGATCGAGCAGCTGATCA
The DNA here is from genome assembly GCA_033791385.1 of Desulfuromusa sp. GTDB lineage: Bacteria > Desulfobacterota > Desulfuromonadia > Desulfuromonadales > Geopsychrobacteraceae > Desulfuromusa. Next base: position 17,477 of record JASJGU010000356.1, on the reverse strand, counting down.
TAACTTAAAGCTTGCAACCCACAACACTGATAGGTTTTTCCAATTGTTGCCGGTTTGTCCAGTGCTGTAACAAAGCCATTTGCGATATCGATGACACTGACCGGTTGCAGTTGATATTGACCATCTCCCATCACCGGAACCAGCGGCAGGATTTTGACCAGCTGTGCCAGCATATTGATAAATTGATCCTCTGGCCCATAAATCAGTGACGGTCGGAAAATGGTCCAATCCAAACTGGACTGTCGCACCCGTTCTTCCGCCCCCCATTTCGTTTTATGGTAGCGGGTGACAGCATTTTCGCGAGTGCCATTGGCACTCATCTGGAGGTAGCGTTTGACCCCCTGTTCTTCCGCTGCTTGCAGAACATTTTCGGTTGATTCCACATGTAACCGATTAAAAGTGATTCCCTTTCCGGAAAATTCGCGGACAATACCCACCAGATGAATCACCGCATCACAGCCGGAGAGTTGCTCACGTAAGGTCTCAGGTTGAGTGGTATCACCAACAACGGCGTCAATTTTACTAATATCTTTGAGATGAGCAGTATCTCTAACCAGAGCCCGGACCGAATGATTTGCAGCAAGTAAATGCCGAATGATTTCCCGCCCAACAAAGCCACTGCCACCGGTGATAAAAACTTTCATAGCCATTCTCCGTGGAAAACTTCATATTTGTAACTATTCAGCAAGGCTTGGGCTTAAACGGTAAAAAATAAAATCAGCCCCCTTTTTAGCTAAATATAGCAGCTCATCGAGGAAAATCATCTAACTTAAGAGCTGATTTGGGTTTGTCTTGTTAACATTTTGTTATATTGTAGATTCTTAACGGTATTCGTCTGGAAAAGGAGATCTCTCCGTGTCGCTAAATTCGCTACAGAATTCCGCTGGCGGTCAACTCTTGCTGGTTGAACGACGTCTGGGAAGGCCAGTTGTTGCCCTCTGCTATTTTTCAACAGTCTCCTCCCGTTTTTTTAATCCTTGAATCCTCAGGAATTCGTAAGCCAGCCGAACTGATCGGTAAGAAAGTCATGCTGTCGGAAATGGGCTATCAGGTGACGAGTATGATCAGCAGTGTAGAAACCCTCGAACTGTTCAAAGCCAACGCGGATCACTTTGATCTTGTTGTCACCGATCAGACCGTGCCTGAACTTTCTGGTAAAGAAATACGCCAGAAATTATTGCAGTTGAGACCCGATTTGGCGACGATTCTTTGTCCTGGATTTAGCAATAAAGTTGAAGAAAATGCAGCCAAAAAGCTGAGGAACAGTGCCTTCTGCATGAAGCCGCTCAACTTGCCGGAACTGGTACAAACGGTGAGGCGGGTTCTCGATGCACGGGAGGTTGGAATGAGCAGGGGCAATAAAATATAAAAAGGTTATATTTAGCTCTGAAGAGGTTGTTTGAAAAGAAGGTTTGGGCTATAGTCCGGCCACTTAGCGCACAGAATGTGCCGGTTTATGTTTGAAATGACATGTTTTTTTACTTTATTCCGATAGAATAACCAACCAAACAGAAAGTGGGGAAAAGTAGATGAGTGATGTGACAGCAGCAGAATTGGGACTGAAGAGTGTCGGCAAGGTATATCATAACCTTGGTTATGATGAGTTGTTTGAACATGAAAACAAAAATAATGAGGGCACGCTTGCGGCTAACGGAACCATGATGGTTGATACTGGTAAATTTACCGGACGTTCCCCAAAGGATAAGTATTTTGTTAAGCAAGATCCATCACGGGGCAATATTGCCTGGGGTAATATCAATCAGCCTGTTTCCGAAGCCATTTTTGATGAACTGCACGCAGAAGTTATCGATTACCTGTCGGGCAAAGATGTTTACGTTGCCGATGGGTTCACCGGTGCGAACCCACAAACGACGCGCAGGATCCGCTTTGTTACGGAAATCGCCTGGCAGTCCCACTTTATCAAGAACATGTTCATCCGTCCTGATGAAGCTCAACTGGAAGGTTTTTCCCCCGATTTTACCGTTTATAACGCCGCCAGCGTCAGCAATAAGAACTGGGAAAAGCATGGGCTAAATTCAGAGGTTTTCGTTATCTTCAACATTGAGAAGAACGTCGCAATTATTGGTGGCTCCTGGTACGGCGGTGAAATGAAAAAGGGGATCTTCACCATGATGAACTACTGGATGCCGCTGGAAAAAATTCTTTCCATGCACTGTAGTGCTAATGTTGGCAAGGATGGTGATGTCTGCCTGTTCTTCGGCCTTTCGGGAACGGGGAAAACCACCCTGTCGACCGATGCCAAACGTAAATTGATTGGTGATGATGAGCACGGCTGGGATGCTGATGGCATCTTCAATTTTGAGGGTGGTTGCTACGCAAAGACTATCGACTTGTCACCTGAGAGTGAGCCAGAAATTTTTAACGCGATCAAACGTGATGCCCTGCTGGAAAACGTGGTTTACAACGAAGATGGGATCATCGATTATACTGATAGTTCCAAAACTGAAAACACTCGGGTTTCTTACCCGATCGAGCATATTGAGAACCATGAACCAACCCTCATGGCGGGTCATCCGGAAAATATTATTTTCCTCACTTGCGATGCTTTTGGTGTGCTTCCCCCTGTCTCCAAGTTGAGTAAAGAGCAGGCAATGTATTACTTCCTGTCCGGCTACACCGCTAAAGTTGCTGGAACCGAGCGTGGCATTACCGAACCTCAAGCTGCTTTCTCTGCTTGTTTCGGTGAGGCCTTTTTGCCACTTCATCCGACGGCTTATGCCAAATTACTGGGTGAAAAGATGGATAAATACAATGTTAATGCTTATCTTGTTAACACTGGCTGGGCTGGCGGCGGCTACGGGGTTGGCAAGCGGATGAGCATCAAAGCGACACGTGCTTGTATCAATGCAATTCTCGACGGCAGTATCAAAAATTGCGAGTTTGAACAAACTCGGTTTTTCAAGTTGAATATTCCAAAAGAGCTGGCTGGAGTTGAGACCCAGTTACTGAATCCGCGGAATGCGTGGCCAGATAAGGATAACTTCGATCAGACGGCTAACAAACTGGCTGGAATGTTCGTGAATAATTTTAAGAAATACATCACTGATAATGATGATTTTGATTATACCCAAGCGGGGCCGAAGGTCTAATCATCCCTTAGTTTAATCGTTTAGATTCCGTAATTAATAATAAAGAGCCTTCGGCAGACGCTGAGGGCTCTTTTTTTAACTATTCAGCACCTTTGCTAGTAAAGCTGTGACTGTACCCAGGGTCATCGGGGTCTGTCCCGGCTTTACTGGTTACCAACCTATAAGGTCGCGGGATGGCGTCCCCGCTCGCCGCCTGACTCTTTTGTCGTGCCACAAAAGAGTAAGCAGAAAAAGGCACCCGAACTCCTTGCCCGCCTATGGCGGGGTCCCTTCATTCCACAACTGTTTTAAGGAGCAGCAAAAACTCGGGCTTTGCCCTCAAACATTTGCCGCTCTTATTCTCAAATCAGCTGTTCCACTCCGGCTGCGTTACACGGGAAATCGTGGTTCAAAAGGCCCATCAATACAGCCTCTGAAGTGGGGAAAATTGTTTACACTGCCATTCGGGACGGCCCCGGTTTTGCTGAATAGTTACTTTTTTTTGTCTAAAGAGCGGCTTTCCTTGACATAAGGTGAAAGAAAAATAATAATTAGCGTAGAAAAATTAACAGAAGGTAAATTTATGGTAGATCACAATAAAACCCACCTGGAAGAATTTGCATTGATCCGCTGGATTCAGCAGCAGGCAGGGAGTGCTTCTCATCTGACTCTGGGAATTGGCGATGACTGCTCGGTTCAACCTCAGCAGGCGGGTCAGGATCTATTAACCAGCACCGATTTACTGATCGAGGGGATCCATTTCAGGCGGGAATGGACCAGCATGTTCGATTTAGGCCGCAAGTCGGCAGCGGTTAATATCAGTGATATTGCTGCCATGGGGGGAACACCGCAATCCTTATTTTTAGGGATTGGTCGACCGAAAGAGATCAGCGATGCAGAGATAGAGGCTTTTATTTCCGGATTTCTGGCAGAAGTTAAGACCCATGATGCCGTTCTATCCGGGGGCGATACCTGTGCTTCTCCCGGACCACTGATGATTTCGGTCACAGTCCAGGGCACGGTTACAACTGGGGAGGCTGTCTGTCGCCAGGGGGCCAGCTATGGAGATGCTGTCTATGTCTCTGGATCTCTGGGCGATAGTGCTCTTGCCCTTGCTCTTGTGCAACGCGGTCAGAAACCGGATCGCTATCTGGCGGAACGATTTCATACGCCAAGCCCACGGGTTGCTCTGGGTCAGAAACTTTCCGAGCGACAGCTGGCCACGGCAATGCTCGATATTTCCGATGGCTTGCTGGCTGATCTCGGACACCTTTTAGATGCTTCCGGGGTTGGAGCCGAACTTGAGTTGTCGAAAATCCCCCTGTCCGAGTCATTTCAAAAAGCATTGGGCGCTGATCCGGGTCTGATTGACCTGGCTCTTGCCGGTGGGGAAGATTACGAGCTGGTCTTTACTTCACCCCTGAAAGATCTGGCTGAGCAGATCGATTTGAACTATGCCGTGACCCGGATCGGGATTATCAGCCCGGAATCAGGGCTGCGGATTCGGCAAATAAATGGTGAACTTTATCAATGTCAGCGAGGTTGCTTTGACCATTTTGCCTGACATCGATAGAACTTTGGCTGTAACTGATGCGGCAATGTGCCAAACGGTTGCCTCTTCAGATGCACAACAGACATCGAGCCATACCCCCTTTGTGGGAAGTGACATTGACGATACGGTTTATCAGCAGATAGCTGAAATTTTGCGGGAACAACAGAATTTCAACCTGGAAGGGTATAAGGTTCTGTGTATCAAACGGCGCGTTGCTGCACGAATCAGGTCGGTTGGCACGAATGATCCAGCTGCTTACATTGAATTGCTGCAGGATAATGTTCGCGAACAGGAACAGCTTCTGGCAGCATTGAGTATTCATGTGTCGCAGTTTTTTCGCAATGAGAGTGTTTTTCATGCGTTGGAAAAGCGCATACTTCCTGAGTTGCTGGAAACATCGCGGTCTAATAACAGTAAGCTCAGGCTCTGGAGCGTTGGCTGTGCCAATGGCGAAGAGCCTTACTCTCTTGCTCTACTCTGTCAAAAGCAGCAGCTTAAGGGGGATTTGCTTTCGATTGTCGGAACCGATCTGAGCCCGGAAGCTTTAACCCGAGCGAAACGTGGTTTTTTCCCTGCTGAACGGGTACGGAGTGTTCCGAGTGAAATGCTTGCTGATTTTTTTTTCAGCAGTGGTCAGTATTACCAATTGATTGAGCAGGTCCGTGAACGGGTGCAGTTTTTTCGCCATGATATTCTTGCCGACCAACCTTTTTACCGGGCTAATCTGGTGTTGTGTCGAAATTTGTTAATCTATTTTTCTCGGCAGCAGCAACAACAGATTCTGGAAATTCTGGCCGCAGCGTTGCTACCGGGTGGCTACCTGGTCCTGGGGAGAGCCGAAACTATGGCTCTGGCCTGTCGTAAGCAGTTTGTCTGTATCGATCCTGCAGAAAGAATTTACCGAAGGGTATTGGTGGATTAAATCAGCAAGGCAGAATAAACTTTCTATTTTTTAAAATATTTCCCCCTCATTCGGCCTGTGGCCACCTTCTCCCTCATGGAGAAGGATTGAGTGCAAGGAGCAGAAAATGCGTGTTGAGATCAGTTATAAATTTGTCGTGGGGTTCATTGTTGTTGTTGCCTCTGTTGTTTTGCTGAATCTGTTGGTGCCGCAAATGCAGATTCCTGAATGGACGCATCAATGGATTACGATCATTGGTGCTCTGCTGGTCGGTCTGATTTTTGGCTGGATATTTTCCAAGGCGTTCACGGCGAATTTCAAGATTTTAACTGAAGGGGCGGAGCGCCTGAGTGATGGCGATCTCAGCCGCAAAGTTCGGCTGCGTAAAGGTCTGTTTTCTGATGAAACTGAGGATCTCTCCAACTCTCTGAATCTGGTGGTTGCCAGTTTGCGTAATCTGGTCGGGCAGATTCGCACCAGTTCGCTCAATGTTAACGAGCTGTCTCTGTCTCAGGCGACAACCGCTGAAGAAATGACGGCAACCGCTCACGAGGTAGCGGGATCGATCGAACAGATCAGCCGGGGAGCGGAAACCCAGGCCGAAATGGTTGAACGTGCCTCCAAGGTTATTCGGGAAATGGCAGAGCAGATTGATCTGGTGGCTACTTCGGCAAGCAGTCTGTCACTGTCGGCAGAAGAAACCACCCTATCAGCTCGTCAGGGCGAGGGGATGACGGCGACTGCGTTAGCAAATCTAAAACAAGTACTCAGCCAAATTGAAGAAAATGGTGTGATGTTTGTCTCTTTCAGTGAACAAGTGCAAAAAATCGGGACAATTATCGATGTGATTACCGGAATTGCGCAGAAAACCAACCTGCTTGCTCTGAATGCGACCATCGAGGCGGCACGGGCGGGAGAATACGGTCATGGATTTGCAGTGGTTGCTGAAGAGGTGAGTAAACTGGCCGACAGTACCAGCGTGTCGGCTGGAGAGATTACCAGAATGATAGAGAAAACCCGCGAGCAGAGCCTGAGAGTGCAACAATCGATGGCGGAGAGTGTTAAATCGATTGATGCCGGTCGGAAAGCGGTCGACATTACCGACAGTGCATTTAAAGACATTATCAACAAGGCGGAAGCGGCTCAGGTAAAGTCGGTCAGTATTCGCAACTTGACCGAGAAACAGAGTTCCGGCGCTCAAGCGATTGTTGCTGCGATAGAAGAGATTGCCCGGGTCGCTGAAGATAACGCAGCCTCGACCGAAGAAGTCTCCGCCGCTACGGAGGAACAGACGGCATCAATGGAAGAGATGACCTTTGCTTCGCAACGTCTTTCTCATCTGGCAGATGAGTTGTTGACTTCAGTGAGTCGCTTCAATCTTGGGGTCAGCCTGGAGCAAGAAAAATGATAAAGCAACTGCTGCCATTTACGGTCGGCTATGAAACCTATGCCCTGGAGTTGGTTGAGGTTCAAGAGGTTGTTGAGAAGCAAAATATTTATAAATTCCCCGGTTCCCCCAAAGTTGTTGCCGGAGCCCTCAGTTTTCATGGGCGGATTGTTCCGGTTATTGACCTGGCGCTGTTACTTGATTTTCCCACCGGCAAGCTTGGTCAGCGGTTGATTGTGCTGGTTAATGACCGTGGCCCGGTTGCCTTGGGGGTGGATCAGGTGCAGGCGATCATCAACATTGAAATAAACCAGACCAATCAGATGCAGAACTATGCAGAGCGAAATTATATTAATGACGTTATCAACTGGAGGGGCAAGATGATCAGTCTGTTTGATCTTGAGCAGTTACAGATAAAACTTGAATCACTCTGTATCCAGGCGGGAGGTTGAGTTGTCAAAGCGAGTACTGATAGTTGATGATGCTCTGTTTATGCGTACCATGCTGCGCGATATTTTTGAGTCGGCAGACTGGCAGATTATTGCCGAGGCAGAAAATGGCGAGCAGGCCATTGAGGAGTATAAAATCCATCAGCCAGATCTGGTGACCATGGATATCGTGATGCCGGAGATGGGGGGGATTCCTGCTCTGAAAAAGATCCTGGAGGATTATCCTGCAGCACGAATTGTTGTTTGTAGTGCCCTGGGGCAGAAAGATTTGATCATGGAGGCGGTGAACGCGGGAGCCAAAGATTTTATTGTCAAACCGTTTCAGAGGGCTCAGGTTGTTGAGGTGGTTGAGCGCGCGGTAATGGCGTCGTAAAAAATTCGACCTCCGGCGTTACAGCATTTTTTCAGGATCGCGACATATCATGTATGCCTTGGTGGTCGAAATTTTTACTTAGCCATCACAGACCTTTTGCGAGATTCTCATAAATGATAATAATTTTTTAGAGCAGGCATGTTTAATGGATATTCCTAAATTCAGAGAAATGTTTCTCGCTGAAACGGCCGAACATCTGCAGATGATGGTCGATATTTTAGTGCAACTTGATGCTGATCCTGAGGATCAGGATGGAATTGATGCATTGTTTCGTGAAGCCCATTCGATTAAGGGAATGGCGGCCACCATGGAACATGCTGAAACGGCGAAGCTCGCTCATCATCTGGAAGATCATCTGGATGAATCTCGTAAACTCGGACAGATCAGTGGTGTTGAGATCGACTGGTTGCTTGAAGCTGTCGATCTGCTGGAATTATTATTGGGCGATATACGCAATGAGCAACCGGAACGGAGTGTCGCTAGTTTTATTGCCAGCATTCCAACGGAGCTAGAGTCGGACGTTAGCTTGTCCGTGGTGGAAAATACGCTAGATCGGGGTGTGCGCGGACGGGGACAACTGATCCAGTTGCAACTGCACGAGACGGTTGCGGCACCGGGGCCGCGATTTCTTGTGCTTTTAAAGCGATTGGCCGATTTTGGGACAATTGTTGAATCGATCCCCTCCACAGATGATCTCCTGCAGGGTGCTGCCCCCGCTCAGTTGCTCGTGCGTCTGGAGTGCGATATTCCGCAGGAACAGATTCACCAGCAGCTGCAAAAATACAGTGAACTGCAGGGAATCACTTTTCCCGATGAACCTGAGGAAGAACAAGAAACACGACCCAAAAAACGCTCTCAGGGAAAGACTGTGCGGGTCAGTACTGAGCTACTCGACCATTTTATCAATCTCACCGGAGAACTGATTACCAATCGGTATCAGTTGCAAAATGCCCTTAAAGAGCACAACTGGAAAGCTTTGGATGAAGGGGTTGGACAGTTTGCGCGACTGGTGAAAAATCTCCACCACCAGGTTTTGCAGGTGCGGATGGTCTCACTGGAAAGCCTGGCTGGGCGCTTAGCTCGAACCGTTCACGACCTTTCCCGTAGTCACGGTAAAGAGATTCAACTCAATGTGGAAGGGGCAGAGATTGAGCTGGATCGAGCCATTGTCGAAGAATTGACCGATCCCCTGATTCACATGGTTCGTAATGCGGTTGATCACGGTATTGAACAGCGTGGTACAGTTTCTATCAAAGCCTGGCGGGAACGAGATCAGGTGCTGGTGCAGGTTGCCGATGATGGCCGTGGGATTGATCCGGAAAAAGTTCGGCAGCGGGCCTTGGAAAAAGGTTTGTTGAGCCCGGCCCAGGCAAAAACTATCCGCGATTATGACCTGTTTCAATTGATCTGCCAGCCCGGATTTTCTACGACTGAAGAGATCAGTGAAACCTCCGGTCGTGGGGTGGGGATGGATGTCGTCAAAACGGCAGTGGAGCAAGTTGGGGGGCTTTTGCTGATCGATTCCATCTTGGGGGAAGGTGCGCGAATCACTCTTAAATTGCCGCTCTCTCTAGCCATTATCCGGGTTTTAATTGTTGAATGTGATGGAACCAGAATGGCGATGCCGATTACCCGGGTGGTGCAAACGGTTGAAATGGCCCCTGGTGAAGTTCAAAGTAGTGGTAAGCAACTGATGATCCATTATCAAGATGAGCTGCTGCCGATGCTGTCGCTGAGAAAAATCCTGAAAGCACCACAAGGGCCACATCTTGACCCGATTCCACTGGTTATTACCGAGGTGATGGGACGCAAAGTTGGTTTGGTGGTTGATCGGCTGATTGGTCAGCGTGAAGTTTTTGTGCAACGCCTGCCAGCCCCCTTTGATCAAATTCGTGGTTGTAGTGGTGGAACAATTCTGGGAGATGGTCAAATTATTTTCCTCCTCGATCTGCAATCGCTGTTTGAACGGCGCAGGGGGTAAAGGTTGAGAATTGTTGTCAGAGGACTTGACGAATAAGAGGATAGATAGAATCTATGGCTTCTGGTTCTAAAAAAGTTATTTTTGCTGCGCTTGCGGGTAATACCTTGATTGCGCTGACTAAGTTTTCTGCTGCCTCTGTTACTGGCAGTTCAGCAATGCTTTCTGAGGCAATTCATTCTCTGGTCGATACAGGCAATCAGGGGTTGCTGCTCTATGGCATGAAAAAGGCAGGAAAACCGGCAGATAAAGATTTTCCCTTTGGCCATGGCAAGGAAATCTATTTCTGGAGTTTTGTAGTTGCCATCCTTATTTTTGCTTTGGGGGGCGGTATTTCCGTTTACGAGGGGATTACTCACCTGCTGCACCCTCAACCAGCAACAAATCCACTGATTAACTACCTCGTTTTGAGCCTGGCAATGATTTTCGAAGGGGTCGCATGGTTTTTTGCCTTTCGTGAGTTCAGACGAACGAAAGGCAAAAATGGCTATATTGATGCGATAAATCAAACAAAAGATCCCTCTGTCCTTGTGGTTCTTTTTGAAGATTCCGCTGCGATGCTTGGTTTGCTGGTCGCTCTGATCGGTATCGGCCTGACCCATCTGACGGGAAATATTTATTTTGATGGAGCTGCGTCTGTTCTGATTGGGCTTATCCTGATTGGCACAGCAATCTGGTTGGCTCGTGAAACCAAAGGGTTGCTGATTGGTGAAAGCGCTGATCCACAGATTGTTCGAGCGATTCATGAGCTGGTGCAGGAGAACACAATCGTCGACGGCATCAATGAGATTCTGACCATGCATATGGGGCCGGACTTCATTTTAGTCACTATGAGCGCTGATTTTACCGACAGTGCTTCTGCAGCCGAAGTTGAAGAGCAGATAGCGACATTGGTGCTACAGATTAAGTCCCGCTTTCCAAACATCAAGCGGGTTTTTATAAAGGCAGAAAAAATGGCTGTCTCCTGATCTTTTTTGCACCAACAGGACCTCAACGGATGACTCAGCTGATTAAAAGGTTGCAACGCTATCCCCACCTGTAGAAATCTGCTAAACTCAAGACTTTTCTGTCCCCAACTTAAGTAGGAGATATACCATGTTAAAAGGGCTGATTGTAGGCCTGTTTCTGCTGTTGTTTATCCCGATTGCATCTGCGGCAGCAGAGGTAGAATTGAGCGATGTTATTAGTGCATTGGAAACCCCGTTCAAGGGTCAGACTAAAAGTTCAGAACAGATTCAGGATTTCAGTGCCGATTTTTTTCAGAAATCTCATATTGCCTCCATTGACCGGACTCAAAGTGGTCAGGGAACGGTCCAGTTTAAGTTTACATCCTTGGCAGCGGATGAATCTCCGTTAGCAAAATTTCGTTGGGAGTACAGTAAACCAAGTGTTCAGGAAATAATTTCGGATGGCCAGACACTGTGGGTCTACCTCCCCGAAAATCGACAGGTTATCGAGAGCGATATCAGTCAAATGAATGACCAGCAGGGGGAAAATCCAGTGACCTTTCTCAGTGGTCTGGGCAATCTATCGCAGGATTTTTCGATCAGCTGGGGCTCTCCCCGGATAGTTGAAACCGGTGGCTATTTGTTGCAGTTGGAGCCGCGTAAAGAGTCACAATTGATCCAGCAGATAGATGTTGTTGTCAGCGAGGCAGCTATTAACAAGTGGCTAAAACAACATAAAACAGGTGATGTTTTCCCAATTTTGTCAACTCTGGTTACCGACCCGAGTGGGAACCGTACAGCGATTGAGTTTCGTGATGTGCGGGTGAACCAGAAACTTGCAGATCAATTATTCTCTTTCGAGCGGCCGGAGGGCGTAGAATTGGTCGATCCTGGTGGCCAGATGGGGTTCTGATTGACAGCAACATTGTCAAGGGAGGCGGTTTTTTCAAACGATAACCGTTCCGTTGCTTTTATAGCGGAGCGGTTTTGTGTTATAAGTCTTCGATTCTTTGGGCTTTATTTCGTTTTGATCAGCACCATTTGACAGGGAGAAAGATTATGCCGAGCTTTGATATCGTTTCGAAGGTTGATTTTCAGGAAGTGGACAATGCTGTCAACCAGGCGATAAAAGAAATTACCCAGCGCTACGATTTTAAGGGAACGACCAATGAGATTACCTTGGACAAAGAACACCTGAATATCCTGGCAGCAGATGATTACAAATTGCAGGCAATTAAAGATATCCTGATTGCTAAATTGGTGCGCCGCCAGGTTTCCCCCAAATGTTTCAATTACGGCAAGGAAGAGACGGCATCTGCTGGTGCGGTACGAGTTAAAGCCACAATCGTTCAGGGAATCAGCAAGGAACAGGGTAAGGAAATTGTGAAGCTGATTAAAGAGGCTAAACTAAAGGTTCAAGCACAGATCATGGAAGATCAGGTTCGGGTGACCGGCAAAAAAATCGACGACCTGCAAGAGGTGATACAGCTGTTAAAAGGCAAAGATCTTGACGTTGAACTACAGTTCGAAAATATGCGCTCGTAGGAAGAAGGTTGGTACTCACCGGAAATAACTATAATAATCAGGAAATGAATACGTGGATAAATTAAAAGTTAGTTTGGTCAGCCTTGGCTGCCCGAAAAATCTTGTGGATTCAGAGGTTATGCTGGGCCATTTGCCACTGGATCGTTATGAAATTATTCTTGATGAAAGTCAGGCAGATATCATTATTGTGAATACCTGTGCTTTTATTAATGATGCTAAAGAAGAATCGGTCGATACAATTCTAGAGGTCAGTGATTATAAAGTGCAGGGGAACTGCAAGTTGCTGGTGGTTGCAGGTTGTCTGCCGCAACGCTATCAAGATGTTCTAAAAGAGCAATTACCAGAAGTTGACCTGTTTCTCGGGACGGCTGAAGGGCCACAAATTGTTGAGTTGATTGAACATCAGTTGCAAGGGAATGCTCCCGTCCAGAAAATTGGTATTCCCGATTACCTTTATGATCACGAAACTCCCCGAGTCAATTCGTCACCGACCTACAGCAGTTATGTCAAAATTGCTGAGGGTTGTTCTCACCATTGTTCCTATTGCATCATTCCGCAATTACGCGGGAAATTACGTTCGCGGAGTATTGCTTCGGTGGTGCAGGAAGTTCACAATCTGGCTGCGCAGGGGGTGACGGAGATTGTCCTGATTGCGCAGGATATTACCGACTTTGGAGCCGACCGTAACGATGGTGCAACGCTGGAAAAATTATTAAAAGAGCTGGTCAAGGTTGATGATATCGTCTGGATTCGCCTTCTTTATGCTTATCCAGATGGTATTTCTGCTGAGTTGATTGAGTTGATCGCCACGGAAGAGAAAATTTGTAACTATCTGGATTTGCCACTGCAACATATTGATGACCAGCTTCTGACACAGATGAATCGGCACCTTGATGAAAGGAAAACCCGTGATCTGGTGCGACGGTTACGTGACAGAATCCCCGATTTGACCCTGCGAACGTCTTTCATTGTGGGCTTCCCTGGCGAAACCCGTGAACAGTTTGATAAACTCCTTAAATTTGTTGAAGAAGGTCATTTTGAGAGGGTTGGAGTTTTTCATTATTCCCGTGAAGAGGGAACAGTGGCGGCAAAATTACCGGAACAGGTTCCGGCACGGACGAAAAAAAGTCGTCTGAATAAACTGATGAAAGCGCAAGCTCGCGTCTCTTTCAACAAAAATCGTTCTCTGATTGGCCGCACCGAGCTGGTTCTGGTTGAAGGGTACAGTGAAGAGACCGACTTATTGTTGAAGGGGCGCAGTGCCCGACAGGCTCCTGATATTGATGGACAGTATTTGATTACCTCCGGTTTTGCCGATGTCGGTGAATACGTTCAGCTGAAGATTACCGACTCATCCGAATATGATTTGTTTGGTGAGATTGTTGAGGATTGAGAATGGTACAATTGCTGGCTGGATACATAAAACCTGCGGCTTGGTAGTCGGCGACCGATGAAAGCTATTGGTTGGATAAAGCGATTAACTCCTTTCGATTGTAAACTGTTGATTGTTGTGTCAGCTCTTGTTGTCCTTTCTTTTCTATTGCCGTTAAGTCAGACCACAGGCGCGCGCGTGGTTGTCAGTTCTGATGATCGGATTGTTTTTGTTGCCCCTTTGGCTAACGCTCAGCGGGTGGAATTAGACGGTCCACTGGGAATAACTGTTTTGCAGATTGAAAATGGTGCGGTGCGGGTTCTCAGCTCTCCTTGCTCACAGAAAGTTTGTGTCCGCATGGGTGAAGCACGGCATACTGGGGATCTGCTTGCCTGCGTCCCAAATCAGCTGGTGATTCGTATTGAGGGAGACAGTGACGGGGAGGATGCGGAGTATGACTTCATCAGCCGTTGATCCTCTGGAGCTGGAGCAGGTGAGACGCAGGGTTTTCCTGGCTTTATTTGTTGCTCTAGCCGTCGCTTTGCACACGGTTGAAGTTTTGTTGCCGAATCCGCTGCCCTGGTTTCGGATCGGGCTGGCAAATATTCTTGCTCTAACCGCGCTATTCAGCTACGGCATCCAGGCTCTCTGGATTGTCAGCATTTCTCGAATTTTAATCGGCAGCTTGTTGCTTGGCAGTCTATTTTCTCCTGGGTTTTTATTATCTCTGGGCGGTGGAATTACTGCCACCTGTCTGATGAGTATTGGCTACAAGCTCTGGCAACGTAAAATTGGTCCGGTCGGGGTCTCGGTTCTTGGTGCATTAGGACATGTGACCGGGCAGCTGCTGATTGCCTGGCTGGTGGTTATTCGTCATCCTTCTATCTGGATGTTGTTGCCGTTCTTTCTGCTCTTTGCTTTGATAAGTGGTATTGTCAACGGATTAGCAGCCGATTATCTGCTCGCTTCATTGTATAAGCATTCTGCTTTTGCCGGACTGCAAAAAAAGTACGCTGCTGCAAATAGTCAGACATATATAGAGTCGCAAACATACAAATCTGAGGAGGGAATATGAAGGTTATCTTACCGGTTGCAGGAAAAGGAACACGCTTGCGCCCCCATACCCACACAAAAGCAAAATCACTGGTCAGTGTCGCTGGGAAAACAGTTCTTGAACATATTATCGAACGGCTGCAGAATATTAATGTTGAGGAATATATTTTCATCATTGATGAAAATGGGCAGCAGATTACCGATTTTATGGGTCAGAATTTCCCCGCATTGAAATGTAGCTATTACGTTCAACAAGAACGCCTGGGCCCGGCCCATGCCGTTGCCCTGGCCGCACCGTCAGTACAAAGGGGCGATGATTTGCTGGTGGTGTTTAACGATACGATTTTTGTGACAGATTTGACTGCCATTCCAGCTCTTTGCAGCAATGCTGATGGCTTGATTTATTCGAAAGAGGTTGAAGATTATCAACGCTTCGGGGTGAATGTTCTGGAGGGAGACACTATTGTCGATATGGTGGAAAAGCCCGATACGCCAATTTCACGGTTGGCTCAGGTTGGTCTGTACTATCTGAAAGATGGGGCGGGATTTATTGACGCTATCGAGGCGACCATTGCTGCAGGGGAAACCGTCAAAGGTGAATATTACCTTCCTTCAGTATTTATGCGGATGATCGGTGCGGGACACAAGTTTAAAGCACCGGAAATTGATGACTGGCTCGATTGTGGTAAACCTGAAACCTTGCTTGAAACCAACCGCTTTCTGCTCAAAGGGCGGCATCATATTCATGGCGATGTTCAGGATAGCGTTTTGATTGAACCGGTGCATGTAGAACAGGGTGCGGTGATCAGAAATTCAATTATCGGGCCGAATGTCTCTGTTGCTGCCGGAAGTGTGATAGAAAACAGTGTCATCAGCGAATCAATTATTAATACTGATAATATCGTTAAATTTTTGATCCTCGATCAATCTTTGCTGGGCGATTCAGTCAATTTGATCGGCTCACCACGGCGGATGAATATCGGTGATCATTCACATATTGTCATGGATCAGTAAAAGAAAAACTTTTAACGTAGAGACGCAGAGATGGTGAGGACGCAGAGAAGATCTAAAAAATAGCCACCAAGGCTCCAGGAGCACCAAGAAAAAACAAAATGGTTTTTCTAGTGAAACACCAATAAGTGCTTTTAACAGTGGTTCTCTTGGCAAACTTGGAGCCTTGGTGGCAAATTGATTGTATGAACCGGATTTAGTTTTTCTCTATCTCTCCGTAGAAATGATTTTAAGGGTAAAATCGACAATATGAACTACCAGCAATATCTCCCATATATCATCCCGCCCCTACTTGGGGGGGTGATCGGTTATGTGACCAACTACATCGCTATTCGGATGTTGTTTCGGCCATTACGTGCCTGGCGTCTTCTGGGAATTCGGGTGCCACTGACGCCGGGGATTATTCCTGCCAAGCGGGGTGAGTTGGCAGTTAGAATGGGGGAAATGGTCGGCGAACATTTGTTGACCGCTGATGATGTCGGACGCGCCTTTGCTAAGGATTCCATCCAGCGGGAACTGCGCCTAACCGTAATCGACAAGCTCGGTTCTTTTCTGGATCGTCAACTCGGCTCTCTGGAATCGTTAGTCCCCAACCGTTTTCGCCCGCGCTTTCGTGAGATAATCAGCTTGTTTCAGGCGAAAATCGTCAAATTAATCTTTAACTACCTCCAGGGCGAACAATTCGAACGGAAATTGCGTGACTACCTGCAACAGCAAGCTGAGCAACTATTGTCACGCGACCTCGCCAGTTTTTTAACTCCTCAGCAGTACCAAGCGGCGCAAAAACATTTGGATGATAAATACAGTCAGTTTTTTCAGTCACCCAAAACCGCCGGGATGGTCGGAGATTATGTTGATCGCAAAACCGGGCAACTACTGGCAACCGAACTACCGCTGCGTGAGCTGCTTCCAGCTGATCTGGTTGAATTGCTCCTGGCTCAATTAGAAAAAGAATTGCCGCCATTAGCCGAAAAGTTCGGCGGCATGCTCTACGATCCTACCTTTCGTGCTCGCTTGGTGAAAAAAGGGAAGCAGGGCATTGATTCATTCCTCGATTCTCTCGGGGGGCTGGCTGGACTCCTCAGTGGTTTTATGGACCTGAATAAAATATATGACAAAATTCCCGAGTTTTTAGATAAGGCCGGGGATGAAGTCGCGGACTGGTTGAAAGAGGAACGAACCCAGCAACAATTGGCAAAACTATTGCGTGAGCGCGCCGATAGCTTATTGGATCGCTCTTTAGCCAGTTATATTGAGAAAATCCCCTATGAAAAGATTGCCGGAGTTCGTCAGTTTATAAAGGAACAGGTTGTTGTCACTGTCCAGTCGCGCAAAACCATCGATACCGCCCTTATTCTGACCGAAAGTGCAGTAGATCGCCTCAAAGACCGCCCTTTTGAAGAGCTGTTAACCAGGGCTCTGCCTGAAAAAAGTTTGGATCTAGGTCGGGAGCAGGTAGCAGATAAACTACTGGAGGCAATCCGCTCACCCCAGGCACGCGCAGCGCTGGAAGCCATTTTAATTGAGCAAAGCAATCAGTGGCTCTACCATAAGCCACTTGGACTGTTGTCTTCACGTTTGCCTGGTGATTTGCGTCAGGAAATTGAAAGCGGCGCCTGCCAGTTAATAGAAGAGATGTTGAAAAAGGAAGCGCCCCGTTTGGTCGAAACCCTCAATGTCCGGCGAATGGTTGAAGAAAAAGTGAATAGCCTCGATTTGTTGCAGGTGGAAGATTTATTGATGGGGGTGATGAAGGAACAGTTTAAATATATCAACCTGTTTGGTGCTCTGCTTGGTTTTCTGATCGGGTTTGTCAATAT
>JASJGU010000355.1:0-4478 GCA_033791385.1 Desulfuromusa sp. | reverse complement strand
TCCACCCAGGACGAAGCTCCACCCGCAGTAATGATCCGGTGCCCGGGGCCAGCCAGTGCCAGTACCTTTTCTGGTTTGAGCAGAATCTGCGGATATAGCTTCCGGAAGAACGGTATCGCACCCCAGTGGGTGGTTGCCTCTAGATCGTCGAGTAAGCCTGACTCTGCCAATAACAATGCACCGGTGCAGACCGAGCCAACAATGGCTCCCTTAGCGAATTGCGACTGGATCCAGTCGGCAGCAACAGGCCATTGTCCGCGTGGATCGAAGTCGGGAATTATCTGCATGTCGGGGACAACAACTAAATCGTATCGCGAGGTGGAGTCAAAAGTTGTGTCAGGCATGACTGGCACCCCGAGGCCACAATGCATCAGTTCGTCATGCTCAGCCACCAATTCGACTTTTACCCGAACTTGACCGGCTGGCATGCCAGTGAGGTCCTCCCAAACGCTACCGACAGAGGCAAACACCTCCAGCAAACTGTACAACCCGGCGGGTGCGGTATTGGGCAGTACGACAAGTGCGGCTGTTACTGTTTTTGCAGATTTTGATGTGACCATTGCTTTATATTGTCACATATGCCTTGGTTTTGTCTATTTTCCCACTAGAGAAGCATCAGTCACTCAACTATTGTTCACCATAGATTGAAGTGAATACTTGGTGGCATTTGGCGATTGGCCCTAAAACATACCAAGCCAGTTGACGACCACAGTGCCGCAGGTCTCATTTCGCAAGATTAACCTAAACCAAGGAATATCATCATGACATCAAAACTGACAGTTATTTTTATCACTGTTCTGCTAAGCAGCATTGCGAGCACGGCAATGTCCGATACCTCGGACAATCATGACAGTACAACTTCTGTTATTAAAGGAGTTAACCTGGCAAAATTCAATGCGGGCATAGAGGACATTCGCGCCAACCCGGCACATGGCCGAGTGGAGTTTCGTGCGACGGGTGAGAGCGAGGAAATGCTCTATCACTCTACCGCCCGTATCGGACCGTTCATGGCGGCCGGCCAGGAAATGGGGAAGACTCGCCAATATGTGCTTCATCTGGGTTTGCCTGTTGAACTTCAGGGTGATGTTGAGCAACCTGTCGATCGCATTGAACCTGTGGAACTGGCGCTTGCCGGTTTGAGTGATTGCATCATCGCAACCATCGCTATGCACGCACTCCTCAATGGGATCAATATTGATAGTATCTCGACTACTATTAAGGCACCGTTGAATCTGCAAGTTCTTCTTGGCATCGACGGGTTGGACAAGCGTGACCAGATCTATGGAAATATCGCCATCAATGTGGAAATTGAAGGGCCGAACTTGACAGAAAAACAGCGATTATTTCTAAGCCAACAGGCCAAACGTTCCCCGGTATTCAACCTCATTGCCTTGGCCCAAAAAATGGATACAACGCTCACGATCCGGAAATGATGAGGCACCTGTCGCCGGCTATACTTTCGAAGCGTATAATCGTATAAGTTTTTTTGAAGGGAATGAAAAAAAGAGCAACCTGTTTTGTTGTGCTCTATGATGAGCACAACAAAACATTTTCAGGTGATCAATTGCTAGCGGTGTTCTTGATCGCAATGTATAACGAAGATTCAGGTATGTCGAAATGGCTAAAAGTACAATGCAGTATTGGAATCCATTACTCAGCAAAAACAAAGACCAATGGAAACCCATAGAAGGACTGGAGGGATTGGCAGAAGAATTAACACTGGCTATTGATGAGGAATCAGGCGATTACACCAGATTAACTCGATTCATGCCGGGTGTTGATACGACCGCATTTGGTCCAAAGAGTCATAGTTATCCCGAAGAGATATTCATAGTGGAAGGCAGGCTCTATGATGAAGCCTTTGAAAAATGGCTTGAGGCAGGAGACTATGCTAGCAGGCCTCCTGGTGAAATACATGGACCATTTAAAACAGAAACCGGATGCATTGTTCTTGAAATATCTTATCCTGGCCAATCAGTGGATAAGGTTACGGGCACATAACAAAGCACATGCTGAAGACGCCCCTCTAAAAGGTATAAAGCTTGGTTTCGGATTTGATCGTGGCTTCGGAATTGTCGGCAGTCTCGGTAAATTTAATGGCTTTCTTGGTGATGACGGCGTTGCTGTTGACTACCTCTTCAAGAAAGACAAGTTAAAAGCTGAAGGCATAAATGTCCCAATGACCTGGTATGTTGGTGCAGGTGGTTATGGTGACTGGGATGGTGACTTAGGTGCTCGTTTACCTGTTGGCCTGGAAATGGGTTTTGCTGAACGCCTGGATGGATTTGCACAGCTTATACCAAGATATCGCTTCAATAATAATACCGATTTTGGTCTGGATTTTGCTATAGGTGTTCGTTACCAGTTCTAGTAATTACACCACAAAGCCACATGGTCATTCATCGGGCTGCTTCACTCATTCTATTTTCATCGGTCTGTGTGAAGTAGCCTTTTTCGTGATTGGTTCTGACTTTGAGTTTGGTGACGGGCACAAGCATAAAGTGTGAGATAGTTTCTATATGTTGTTTTATATCAAAATGTTAATGCTGAATACCGCTTAGATTTCGTGTAACATAAGTGGTTACTAATAAATAGTCCTGAAAATCACCCGGTACAAATCATGGCAGAAAAAGACGAATCCGTTGTTCCCGAAAATACAGCAGCTAAAAAGTTGGCTCCAAAAAAAGCGGCCACTAAAAAAGCAGCTACTAAGAAGGCTCCTGTCACGAAAAAAAGTGAGAGTGTCACTGTTGATGATATGCATGAATTGCTTTTGATATTGCACCAGGGTCTGGCAGTAAGAGATAAGTCAATTGATTACCAGCAGAAGCAGATTGATCTGAATCAGAAACAGATTGAACAGAATAAAAGAATTCTCGCCAAACGAGGTCTGGTTTATAGACTTGCTTTTGCACTTTTGGCTATCGGTGTTCTGGTAGTTGGTTTTGATCAGCATACGATCGTCAAAAGTTTTGATAAAGATATGACCAATGTCTCTAAAGATATGGATAAAATGCTACTCGAGATGACTGCCATGCGAAAAGCGATGGAAGCTATGTCTACAGACATGCATTCGATGAGCGGTGATTTTGGTACGGTCGCTAAAAATGTATCATCGATAGATAAATCCGTTGGTTCAATGGCTCAGGGAGTACGCGGCATGTCTTATGATACACATCAGATGAACCGTAATATGGATAATATGGTACCGCCGTTCTCGCCATGGTAATGGATTTTAAGGCCGGCTAACCTGATTAGTTTATGGTTAATAAAAAAGCGCCCGGCTCTTTGATCCGGGCGCTTTTTTGTGCGGGTTGCTTTTGTTTATAGCTAAAACTTTATATAGAATCGTTAGAAATGGAAAGTCGCACCTAATGAAGGTCCACTCATATTTACATTTTTTACGATGCCATCTGTTGATGTCAGGTCCCATTCCATGTGTCTGTAGGTAAGTGCTACATCAACCCAGCTTGCTGCCTGGTAGCTGATTCCAGTTATAACTTGCCAGGTAAGGTCTGAGTCACCAGCGCCAACGTCCAGGTGGTATGGAATACTCCAGCGATCAGCAAAAGCATATTTTCCTTTAGCACCTACGATTCCATCCAGAGCGATACCCATGTCGATAGGGATATATACTGCTTGCGTGCTTCCGAAAAACGTGACGTTTAAACCAAATTCTGAACCCAGGTTTAGATACCGCGCACCCGCGATCAAATCGAGTCGTGATTTCCCTTTTGTTAATAAGTTGTAACCACCGACAAGATTAACTGCACCACCTTTTAATTTGAGATCTCTGACTGAAAAGCCAAAGTTTGACCCGGGCGGAGCCGGCGTTTCATCAGTCGCAATGTTTAGGTACACCACATCTGTAAATATCAGCCATTTGTCTTTACGCGCTTCAAATGATCCATAGAAGCCCATCTTGAGGTTATCGACCAGGGTATCGAAAGGTACATCGAAGGTGGCGCCATTGTTTAGTTCACCACTAAAGTCGGCAGCCCAGATGTAAATCTGTGCATCAAATTGCCAGTTGTCGTTTGTTTGGCTATCCGCATTCTGTGCCGAAGCAGTTCCTGATATCAATGTAGTAACGGTGAGTGTTAATACAAAAATGAACTGATGTATGCTTTGTTTGGTTTTCATTTCTATTAAGCCTGATGGTGTGTTGGAACCTTAGTGCAAGTTAATCTTGGGAAAGTGGAAGATTCCGTAGCAAAGTATTTGATATAGAGCATACACTAGAAAATAAGAGAACAATAATACACTTATATTCGATTTACTATATCTGTATGTAGATATAAATTAAGGGTATTGTGATCAGATATTTATGAAAGATGGCATGAAAAGATAACTTATCTAAAAAAGGTTAAAACAAATGTATCGTTCACTCTTTGATTTTTGAAAACGTGTAGCGGCAACTAGTCTGTTTAGGTATCATCCGTGATTTCTTGTAAATACACAACCAAGTCCTCAGTAAT
>JASJGU010000354.1:0-2522 GCA_033791385.1 Desulfuromusa sp. | reverse complement strand
CCGCTTTAAATGCCCTGGTGGGATTGAAGAACTGGAAATCACAAAGGTTGAATATATTAGCCTCTCAGATTGAAGATTAGGAATAACCGCATGCTTAAAATGAAATGTCCGAAATGTGATGAAATGATTGTTTCGGCTTTACTTTTAGATATGGATCAGGTGCCCTGTGAGCATTGTCAGGAGTTGGTTCCGGTCGGCAATGTTATGGTTTTTGCGGAAGGTTTTACTTTTCATCGGAATGATCTGCTGAAACGACTGTTCCGTTACAAAACCTTGCTAGATGAAATCTGTAAAGAGCGCGATCTACTCGACAAGAATCCAAATGCCTCAGATGAGAGTAAGAAAAGTCTTGATCGCTTATCTCAGGCTTTGGCGGAAGTTCTGGCGGGTGCTCGTAATAATTTGCGAATCGATTTTACCGAACCAATTTCAATTAACTATCGCGTCAACTCCAACGTCCAGTCTGGTTCTCTCACCAATTTAAGCATGTCGGGTGCCTGTGTTGATGTTTCTCCCAAGGCATCTTGTCCGCGTAAAAAAATGGAACTTTCCATTGAATTTGCTTTGCCGAGTATCGATTACAATTTTATTTTAAACGGCACCACTTCCTGGTCTAAGAAGGGTAAGTCGTTTGGTATGAAGTTTAGTGCTATAGATGAACAAACAATTGCTTAGCTCTGGGAATATATCACTACTTCTGTTGAGGTCTAGTTTCCTTGATGTTGGTTGAAGTCGATTCGCAGGGGTGAGTTGTTCGGGGAAAGGGTCCCCTTGATTTGGTTGTTTACCCCCTCAAATAGTAAATAGCTGTATTTCCCGTAATGAGGGATTTTACGGGCAACAATGACATCATTTCCCTGGTCCGCTGAAATAAACCAGGCAGCAACCCGTCCTGCAGCTGTCGGGTGTGGCAAAACGATAAATGCTGATTTACTATTCAAATCTATCTCTTTTCCAGCTAATTGTATTTTATCTGACTGCATATATTCTACTTTTAACTTTTCTTCCGCACCAAAAATCAAAAGGTCATGTGTCGCAAGCTCTGTTGCGGGCATAGCTGTAAACTCATTTATTGGCAGGTTTTGTTTGCGTAAAGCACCGAGCAAGTTTTTTGCTGCTTTTGTTGATGGTATGTATTTTTCGCCTTTTATCACCAACAGGTCTGTGCTGCTTCTTATCGAGTTTATTGTCGGCGGGATTTCCTTTTTATCCAGAATGCGGAACAGGTCAGCTTTTGGATCAGCAATCAGAGCGGTCGGTGCTGCGTTAGATTGGAGGGCAAAAGCTTGTGACTCTTCAGTCAGCTTGACGGAAACAGTTTGTGTGGCACCTGTTGTGAGAACCTGTAGCTCGACCGATAACTGATAGTGTGGAGGCGTTTGCCTAAGTAGGCCGCTTATTGTATAACCCTCCGCTGATTTCTCCATTTCGACATTTTGCAAAGAGATTTTCGGTCCCGATTTGCGCGTTAGCCACTGATCGAAAAAAAGCGCATAATCTTTGCCGGTTGCAACTGAAAAATGCTCAACAAAATCGTTCCAACCGATGGTCTTAAACATTTTTTCCTGGGCAAGTTTTTTTAATGTTGCCCAGAAAACTTCATCTCCAACCTGTTTGCGTAACATGTGAAACAGCATGGCTGCTTTACCGTAACCGATTGACTGGCTGGCTTTATCGTTACGTGACCGGAACTGTGCGAGTGGAAATGCATTGTCAGCGCTGACCAACTCGGCGTAATCGCGCAGTATCTTCAGCCGATATTCAAGCGCTGCCGAGTCGGACAGACGTTCCTTGTAGAGATAGTCAGCAACATAGGTTGTTAATCCCTCAGCCCAGTTTCCCTGCGCATAGTCAACCCTGACGCCAGTTCCCCACCAGGAATGAGCTATCTCGTGTCCAAGGCTGGTTTTGATGATAAAGGGCAAACGGATAACGCTGCTGCCCAGCAAGGTCCAGGAGGGAAAGCCGTACCCGGTTGGAAAGAAATTTTCAACAATTGCAAATTTGTGAAACGGGTAGGGGCCAAACAGTTCTTCGTAGAGGCGCAGGTGGTTGCGAGCTTCCAGTAGGTAATTTTCAGCCAGATGTGCTGATTCTGGCTTGAAATAGGTGTAGATTGGCACATTCCCAGACAGGTCATCAAATACTTGATACCTGCCGGCGGAGAGAGTCAATCCATAAATTGGATAATCAACGACCCAACTGGAGTGGGTCAGGTCTCGTTCGTTGCTTCTCTCAGTGCGGCGCCCCGAAGTGACGGCTTCAGTCCCGAGTGGCGTCGTTACCCTGAGGTGATAATGGATATTTTCGTTTTCCAGCCGTGGATACCATCCTGCCGCGGCCGAGAGAAAGGTCCCCTCAGATGAAATGATCGCCGATATTCCGTAACTTGGATCTTCGTTGTGAAGTGGGGTGCTATTGACTTGATCTTTGAAGTGACCACGATAACTGATGCTGACAGGTTTTTTATTGACGAGTTGGAGGGTCAGCTGTCCATTTTGGAAAACACTTTTCAGCTCCTG
>JASJGU010000353.1:0-4686 GCA_033791385.1 Desulfuromusa sp. | reverse complement strand
TATTCGGGCCATCGAGTCTTGAGGCTGAAGACAACGTCTTGCGGGTGGACCGTCTATTGGCTGATCTATTCCGGTTCATAGACGAGCAGGTCGGGCTCGACCGGACCCTGATCATTCTATCGGCTGATCACGGCATGTGTGAGGCGCCAGAATACATGCAGAGCCTGGGCTTTGAGGTGGGCCGTCTCACCTCGGAAACGATTGTAAAAGGCACCATCCGGAATGCCCTTAAGGCCCGGCTGGGAGTACCCGAGGGTGTGATTAGGCTTTACGAACACCCCTACGTCTATCTGAACGAAGAGGAAATCCAGAAAACCAAATACAGCATTGCGGAGGTTGAAGCGGCGGTGGCGGAAGAAATCATCAAGATCCCCGGCATGATAGGAGCCGTGACCCGAACGGATCTGCTGAAAGGATCCTTTGCCCCGACACCGGTGAACATGAAGATCCTCAACAACTTTCACCGTAAGCGATCCGGCCATATCCATGTAATAGCAGACCAGTTTTGGTTCTTCCACTACGCAATGGACACGACCTTGGAGATTGCCGCTCTCCATGCCTCTCCCTGGACGTACGACAGCTACGTGCCGCTTTTCTTCGCGGGAAATAACGTGCCTGCCCAGCAAATTGCGCGGCCAGTTACACCCTATGATATTGCCGCAACCATCGCGGTCCGCCTGGAGATCAAACCTCCGTCGGGTTCAGTCGGCATACCCTTGTCCGAGGTGTTGAAGGGTAAATGATAAAATTCTGGTCAGAACGGTAAACGAATTCAAGAGTAAATCTTGAAAAACACGAACGGGTTGAATGAGTCAGTAATTTTTCAAAGAAGAAAGGAAAAATTAGATTTGCTGGTGTCCATAATTAAAAACCAAACCTTACTAACCACTAACTTAAAGGAGTTCAAGATGAAGCGAAAAAACATTGTTGTAATGATTACTATTGTCACGGCATTTTTCCTGGGCGGCATTATCCAAGAAGCGCAAGCAGTTGAGGCACTCATCGGAACTGAAGTCGTAAAAACAATTCACAAAATTGAGAACCTTGTTCGCGTTGCTGACAACGTCGTTATCTTGTTTGATAGCTCAGGTTCTATGGGCGAGACATTCGATAATAGCGGAGTAACGAAACTCGATGCAGCCGCAAAAATCCTGAAACAAAGAGTTAGCTTGCTTCCAAGTTCTTATCCTGAGCTTAATGTTGGCCTTTACTTATACACTCCTCCCGCCAATGCTGCTCCAGGTGCGCCGACTTTCGCATTTTATAAAATGCAGCCATTTAACAAGACTGCATTCATAAATGCAGTCGATCAATTACCAAAAGAAGCAAGCGGCCCAACCTTAATGGTTAACGCCATGAAAAAGCTTGGTTCCTTGCTGGATGGTCTGTCAGGTCGCACTGTCGTGGTATTGTTCACCGATGGCAGCTACAGTGATGAATTGACCATTGATAGCCCTTTGACTTTGGCGAAAAAGATGGCTGCAAAACATAATGTTAGTTTCCAGGTTGTCAGCACCACTGATGATAAGGCCAGGATTAAACTTATGGAGGCTGTCGCCTCAATTAATGTCTCATCAAAGGTCTACCCTTTTGAGGATCTGCTAGAACGGCCAGAGGTCTTCACTGGGGCAGTATTTGCACTTGAAGAGTCTTATGTTACTTCGTTTGAAACCCAAAAGAAAATCATTGGGTTTAAGCTGGATATGATTCACTTTAATTTTGACAAGGCTGAACTAGAGGCCGAATTCACTGGTGAGCTCAATACTGTTGGTGAAATTCTCAAGACAAACCCAAACAGTTATATTGTTCTGGCTGGGCACACAGACAACGTTGGGTCGGAAGCATATAATCTTACCTTATCCCACAAACGCGTTGAAGCCGTCGCCGCTTATCTGGCGAAAAGGTTCAAGATCGATCCGAGCCGGATCGAAACGTTTGGATACGGTAGCGCATCACCAGTGGCAACCAACGACACTGCAGAAGGTCGCGAAAAGAACCGGCGTGTTGTTGGATTCATTGCTGGGGTTAATTAAGCATTTACGTCCATTCGATAATTCGTACTCGTAGAAGTTTAATGCTAAGTGCTACCCAAAATTGCCAGTGGGGAGTTTTCTTCCCCACTGGCATGAGTTGACGGTCCCATCTCTGGAAGTCTTTGAATGAGTTTTTACGTGGAACTGTTTAAATCATCGCGACTTCGAAACGACATTAAAATAAAACTATTTTACCCGGCTTCTTGGAAAGCCTGGAGGTGCGATTTATGATTTACCTTTTACAACGTTTAGCTTTTAGTCTTGCCATCGTTGTGTGCTGCTGCTTGGCGTTAACAACTCCTGTTAATGCAGAAACACTGACCAGCCAGGAGAACTGGGAGTTTGACGGAGCTGCTTATCTTTGGGCTGCAGGGGTAAAAGGGACAGATTCTGCTGGAGATGAGATCGATGTTTCATTCTCTGACATCGTGAAGGATCTTGATGGTGGCCTCATGGGAATCATCTTCGCCCGCAAAGGCAAGTGGACGCTGCTTGCAGATATCATCTACCTGAGTATTCATCAAGAAACCAGCTCTACGGCGAATATTATCGGAGTCCCGGAAAAGGTTGATGTCGATGTAAATTTGAAAGGTTTCGTCTCGACTTTTGGCGTTGCCTATCGTGTTGTCGACCGAGATGTGGGCAGTCTCGATCTGCTGGCCGGTGCACGCTATTTTAAGTTGGACCTTGATTTAGAAACAGAAGTTGGGGGGACTAAGGCGAAGTCTTCCGATTCTGAGGACGTCCTGGACGGCATCATTGGTGCCCAGGTATTATTTAACCTCAGCGAAACCTGGTATCTTTCCTGCTATGCAGACGTAGGTGCTGGTGACAGCAAGCTGACCTGGCAGGCTTGGCCCGGTTTCGGTTATCGGCTTGAAAAGGTTGATGTTGTTGCGGGTTACCGCCACCTCGCATGGGAGACTGACAACGGCGACTCTATCGACGACATAAACTTCAGCGGGCCCACGCTCGGGGTCAAGTTTCGCTTTTAAGAAGTTGTTTTTGCCCCTTGTTCATGGCTAAAAAGCAAACTCAGATGACTAAAAGCGAAACAAAGAAAGGTTCGAGTTGCCATACTTAAAGGGACAGTCGATGATTATCTGAAAGAGGTCAACTGAACATGCAAAGGATCGAAACCACTCTTATCTGTCTGTCTCTAGTCATGATGTTCTGTTTCTCCTTCGCTTGTCCATCTTTTGCCGAGGAACTGGAACCCCGGCGTTGGAGCCATCTGCCGATCAATACGAACTTTTTCGGGGGCGGATATGCCTACACCGAGGCGGACATCGGCTTTAACCCTACCCTCAAGCTTGAATCAGTCGATGTCGAGCTGGACACTTGGGTCGCGAAGTACATTCGGACGTTCTCATTGTTGGATAAAACGGCAAGGGTCAGCCTATTGCAGGCCTATCAGGAGGGTCGCTGGTCCGGATTAGTCGACGGCGTGCCCAAATCAGTCAAGCGGAGTGGTTGGACCGACACCATACTGCGCTTTGCAATCAATCTCTACGGAGCTCCACCGCTTCAGGGCAAGGAGTACGCAGCCTACCGTGCAGCGACAGAGGTTGAGACCCTTGTCGGTGTCGGTCTGTCAGTGCAGTTGCCGACCGGTGACTACATGGACGACAAGTTGATCAACCTCGGCTCCAACCGTTTTACCTTTCGGCCACAGATCGGAGTGACACATCAGCGTGGCAAATGGTCGACAGAAGTCACCGGTATCGTCGCGTTGTATACCGACAATGATGAATTTTTTAACGGCAAAAAGCTCGAGCAGGAACCCATCTATGCAATTCAAGGCCACCTCGTTTACGATTTCAAGCCTGGCGTCTGGGCAGGGTTGAGTGCTGGATACAATCACGGCGGGAAATCCACTGTAGACGGCACGAAAAAGGACGATCTCAAGCAGAACCTGGCCTTGGCTTTAAGCTTTGGCTTCCCTCTGTCTCGTCACCTGGGAGTCAAGGTGGCTTACGCTGGAACCCGCACACAGGAAAGTACCGGCATCGACTCGGATACTTTCGCTATCGGACTCGCCGCGTTTTGGTGATCATTGGAAACTCGTTGATCCATAAATAACACATTACAATACAAAAAACGACCCAACCAGACTTTAAATGGTTGGGTCGTCTCAAATGTTGTGCTGAATCGGGGTCGTGCTTCACCTAAGGACTTAAAGCACACCCTTCTACGAAACTTCAGTTGTCCACACAGTCCTAACAGACTAGACAAAAAGGGAGAGAGAAAAGAATCCATCCAATGCAGGCTCAGCCATTGGCAGAAAAGAAACGGTTATCACCTTGTCGGCTGCAGAGAAAAACGCCTTAAGACCTCGGACTCTCTAGTCTGTCAGGACAGCGAATAGGATCTTTCAGATGCACGGAAAACGAGGCTCGCACGGTGTAGCCCATTGGGGCCCGTCAGGACAGGGGTGCCAGCTGGAACTTTAATGGACACTGAAGGGACAAAGTGCGGACAAAAAACTAAAAACGGGTTACAGCTAAGTAGCTGTAACCCGTTGTTTTTATTGGCGCGCCGCGGAAGATTCGAACTCCCGGACTTCTGATCCGTAGAAAATACAACTTAGCCATCAAAGAACAGAAAATCATTACATTGCAGTGACTTACGGACAAAACATCTTTTCTCCATC
>JASJGU010000352.1:0-3164 GCA_033791385.1 Desulfuromusa sp. | reverse complement strand
CCTCAAGGGGGTAGTTAACCTACGTGGCAGCATAATTCCGGTGATGGATGTGCGCCTGCGGTTCAGTATGCCTGAGCGTCCCTACGATGATCGTACTTGCTTAATTGTGGTCCGGGCTGATGGGAACACGACTGGACTTGTTGTCGACCGTGTCAACGAAGTTTCAGAAATCCCCGTCAACCAGATTGAGCCAGCGCCCCGAACCGGTAGCGACAGAGGGAGCTATATCAAAGGTATGGGCAAGATCGCTGACTCGGTGAAGATCTTGCTTGATATGACTGAATTGCTCAATGATAAAACTTTGGCTGCACCAGAGGAAGAGGTAGTCTGAGAAATAGGGGGTTAGATTTATCCATTACTCCCGCAATATACCATCCGTAAGATAAAAGCGGTCCGACCTAATCTCAAATGGTTGGGCCGTCTTGCCTTTTGTGCGGAATTGCAGACCTGCTACATCAAGGATAAATCGCTCATGTCAGGCATTTCAAAAATCAGGATTTCCTGTTGAAAACGATTATGTAGGAATCGAATCCATTCGCAAAAGTTGTAATTTATTCGCACTCCTCCATTTTGGAGCAGTAAAATCAGTCCTTCCGTGTTGCTTCAATTTCGGTAACTTAGCGGCTGGGCCATTTTTGAACTGATATTCGAGATGATATGGATGGACATAGCCATGTGATTCCGTCCTAGTGGGGGCCTGGTTGGATCAATCAGCAGATAAATTTGGATGATCTTGCTTCAATAATGGCCGTTCCAGCTAATTTGCTGTTGATCAGTTCCAAGGATATTTTGGATGGGAACTTAGTCCTTCCTGACGCTGCCTGTCTGATCAAGTCTGAACGACTACAGATTAATTTTTCATAGGTTCTTTCTTAATATTGCGCTGTCAACGATGATTCTGACTTGGCTTTCAACCGAGCCAGTCGCTCAGCTTCCGGTAACTTGCTGAGGGTACGAACTTTCGCATAAAAACAACCAAACTCACCCTGACATTGTTCCAGCAGCGCCTGAAAACCGGGAACCAGCTCGCGGTAGGTGGTGATGCCGGCCAAGCGAGCATTGTTCAGGCCGCGTGCCATCCAGCGATTAAATCCATCGCCGAGCTGGCCGGAAACTTTCAACTCTTCAAAATAAGCGAGCGCCCCAGTGATCAACTCCTGCTTCTCCCGGCGCATCTGCTCAACGCGAAGATCTTGACGGTAAAGATTGCTTAACTGCTCGTGGGTGGTTTGAAGATAGGTCTGAAACACTTCAGCCTGCGCCTGATGATCGAGAAACCGTTGCCATTCTTCCGGTTTGGAATTTCGTTGGAACCAGCGGCTCACTCCTTCAATCTGCACGGTCATGGCAAAGGCCTCGTTGAACGAGGTATCATCGGCAAGATAAATCATCTGGTGTGCTAATTCATGGAACAACAGACCGGCCAGGTGCGCATCGGATGAGTTGACGAAGGTATTCAGAACCGGGTCGTCAAACCAGCTGAGCGTTGAATAGGCCTGAACACCATAGAGATCAACATCGTAGCGTTCTGCTTGCAGTTTGGAAGCCAGTTCCTCTGCTCCCGTCTGATCGAAATATCCCTTGTAAGACACGCAGCCAGCCACCGGGAAACACCATTGCTTTGGTTTGAGAGAAAATTCGGTTGCGGCAACCACATTCCATACGACATAGGGACGACCGATATCGGCGTATCGGCGATAGCTGTCATTGTCCGGCAGGCCAAGTTCCATCACTGCAAAATCGCGCATCAAAAGAACCTTTTCGAGCTTTTGCCGAATCTCTGGCGTGGTCAGCGGGTCTTCGACAACCTGAGCAATTGGTCGAGTATTTTCCATCACAGCCATGTGCCCACTGGCACATTGGAAATAATAGCCCAAATCGCTGCAGCCGATAAGTGGGGCTGTCGCAAGCAAGATGACGACGGATATAAGGGCTAGTTTAATACGGAAATCAGGGTGTCTCATAGTTGCCCACCTTCGGCACTGTCTCTACCTGCTAAAATTTTTCCCAAATCCCCCAGAATCCTTACCATCACCAAAGTAACCAACCGACAATACTTCAACATCACTCACCGTAACCTGTCCAACTCTTCCCCAGGTTTCTGCATACACATTTCACAATAAGCTCGCATTGTTGCCACCCCATCAGCAATCTCCATTTCAGATATCGTAAATTAAATCTCACTGCCCCACTTTTGGAACAGAAAATTGGCCTTTCCACTTTGCTGTGGTTTCAGCAGTTTAGCGGAAGGGCCATTTTTGACTTTATCTTTACCTTCACAGGGGTCTTTAGCCCCCGAACCTATTCCCAGTGACCGCCACGCCGGCGGCGCAGTTCGATGTCAATCGATTCAACCCGTCCCCGATCGCTGATAAATGAACTAAGCAGCAGGCTGACGAGGCTGATAATCAGCGATCCGAACATGGCGGAGCCGAATCCGTCCACTACGAGGCCCCCAGTAATGCCCGAAGTCATCAGCAACAACACGGCATTGATCACAAAAGTAAACAAGCCAAGGGATAATACATTGATCGGCAGGGTCAGAATAAACAGGATCGGTCGGAAAAATGCATTGAGAATCCCCAGCACCAGGGCGGCAATGAGAGCGGTCCCGTAACCATCAACATGAATACCCGCAAAGAGATGGGCGGACACCATAATAGCAACAGAAAGAATAAGCCATCGAAGTATAAGTCCTTTCATGCGCAAACCACCCCCTTACTGCTCTGAAAAATGCACTGTTATTCTACCTCATGGTCAGCTGGATACAAGTTGCTTGAGACCAGCAGTATAAGCAAGTGAAACTCCGTTCAGATCCAAGTCTTCTTCGTTACTGCGTCTCGAATATAGTGAGTCATGAGACAGCAACAGCGATGGGTTGGGAATGTCCATAACACTGAGTAAGATTTTTCCTTGCCACCGATTCGACAACCAATAGGGATCGTCAGGCAGGTTTCAGTGCCTCCTGCTGAACTGAGTCAACCGGGGCAGACCGAACCTGCTCGGCGAGCGGCTCTAAATGTTCCACAAAAAGGTCCGCTGCCTTAGGTCGACCTAGATAAAATCCCTGCACAGTCTGTCAATCATGTTTATTCAGGAAATTCAATTGGCTCAACGGTCTCCACTCCTGCGGCGACCACTTCAAGGTTGAGGGTCCTGGCCAT
>JASJGU010000351.1:0-18402 GCA_033791385.1 Desulfuromusa sp. | reverse complement strand
TTGACCGCCAGTATCCAGCCTGTAATGGTGGTGCCGATATTGGCACCGAGGATGACGCCGATGGCCTGGGTTAGTTGCATCAGGCCAGCATTGGTCAGGCCGACGACCATGACCGTGGTGATTGATGATGACTGAACAAAGGTAGTGACAAACAGACCAACCAGAACCGCCAGAAAGCGGTTGGAGGTCAATGACGAGATCGCTTTGCGAATCAGACCACCCGAAAGCACCTGCAGACTGTCGGAGAGATACTTCATCCCGAGGATAAAGATCCCGAGTCCACCGACGGCGGTATAGCCCATTTTGAAAGGTTCAATCATTTGGTAAACCCTTGAAAAGAAATGGTTTGTAATATGGATTCAACGCGTCATTTTATGTCGATGGGGCGCAATTTAGTCGGCTTTTGGAACGCTGTCAAGTGCCTCAACCAACTGTCTGGAATCAATATGAAAATAATATCTGTTGTGTTCTATTCAGTCTCGGTGCAATGACTCTTTTTCATCGTGAGATAGAGGTCTTCAACTTGCTTTCTCGCCCAAGGCGTTCTGCGCAGGAATTTGAGACTGGACTTCACTGATGGATTACTGTTGAAACAGCGGATGTCGATCCGTTGCCCAAGTTCGTCCCAGTCATAAGACTCAACTAGGCTATTTAGAATCTGTTCCAGAGTTATGCCGTGCAGTGGGTCTTTGGATTGCTGGTCACTCATGGTTAGTATCCTTATCTTTTAAAGAGGTCGCTTGGGGAGTGTCTGCTGTTTCTGGCTCTTTGCACCGGCTCCTCCCTCTCTGTCGCGGCGTCGTAGCCGGAGGTAGCGGGCTGCGTACCAGAGGAGCGTGAGCAAGGCAATCAGCGGTAATGCAGGGATAAAGAGCCCTGTTAGCTGCGCCAGCAGGGTCGCGGCGAATAGCGCGGCCACTGAGACCGGCAGGTAGCACCCGATCCGTCCGCTTCGAGCCAGTGTCTCGCCAGCAGTCCCGAGCAGGTTATCATTAACCTCGAAGCGACCGGCAACAAGCGCAAAGAAAACCACCATAATCCAGTCAGAAAGTCCGAAGACCGGTGCTAATCCGGTAGAACCGGGGAACACCAGTTTTATCAGCACCATGTCGATGAGCGGCGGAGGGCCCTCGGGTGCCAGATAATACTGTTTGATCTGTTGTGTAAAGCTGGCGGTTGGACCAAAGAGCCAGCTAGCAATGTCCGCTAGCGTCATAGCAATGCAGATCGGGATGATTTCCCACAAGCGGTGGACATATCTGGCCAAAGCTGCTCCGATAAGGGTTGCGATCAACAGCAGTAGTCCTGATTTAATCACGGTCAGTAGCGGCTGCCAGCCACCGACAGGGGGCAATTGGTTGATCAGCCAGATACTTAGCAGCAAGGCAATTCCCCAGAAAAGATAAAAGCTGCGTGAGCGCTTTTCAGTGTGCAGTAGCAGGGCAGGCAACATGAGTTGGGCGGCAGCATAAAGTTGCAGGACGATGAACCCGGCGGACCACCATGGTGAAGCTGCCTTGATCCACCCTCCGGTTGACCAGAGCACCAAGATAGCGCAGCTCCATAGCATGTGGCTGGCGATCAGCAAGAGGATCAGTCGCTGGTTTGATTTACTGAAAGTTATGAAGGGATGGTGCAACATGGCTCTATCATGCCTTGTTTGGTTTGTGGTGGGGAAAACGCTTTTTTCGGCTATTTGATCGGTTTCTTCTTCGGGACAGCGGGATTGTACGTTGCCACGGATTGTATATGCAAGTGGATATAGTGCAAAACTGTCGATGGCCATCATACCTTTTTGCATGCTACCTTGCTCCAGAGTCAAATTGAAATTGATAGGAAACGGGATACAGTTATGAACTGGCAGGTTTACATCATTCTCTGTTCGGACGATTCTCTTTATACTGGCATTACTACTGACATTAAGCGGCGCCTTGCTCAACATGCCTCTGGGACGGGGGCAAAGTATTTTCGCGGCCGCTTTCCGCGCAGCCTGGTTTATTTAGAGGGTGACCATGATCGCAGTAGTGCCAGCCGTCGTGAAGTTGAGATCAAGAAGTTGCGGCTGGTCGACAAGCGGCGGTTAATTGTGTCGCCTGGCAACCTGCTTGGGAGCAGCGAATAAAATATTCAGTTGTTGAGGTGATATATGTCCCATGACCATCACGAAGCAGGGATAGAAATCCCGTACGAACAGATCAATGCAGACACGTTGCGGAGGATGATCCAGGAATTTGTGACCAGAGATGGAGCAGATTGGGCTGAAGCCGGTTGTGCGTTGGAAGATAAGGTCGAACAGGTTCTTCAGCAGCTGAGAAACAAAAAGGTAAAAGTCGTTTTCGATCAGACGTCACAAACGGCGAATTTTGTCGCCTGTTGCTAAAAATAGTTTCTCGCTCGCCTGCCAAATAAAAAATTCAGAACAACCCATGCGTGCTAAAATGAGGTATATTTTATACTGGATCAACATCTTAATCGTGGAAGAGAAGGAGAGAAATTATGGGCAAGGGGATGGACAGTAAAAAATCGGATAAAAAAGCGCCAGCTAAAAGTATGAAAGAAAAAAAGGCCGAGAAAAAGATCAAAAAGGCTGAAAAGAAATAGTCGGTCGGGTGTTGTTTCTGCCGATCGAAACTGTGACCAGTCAATCGGTTTGAGATCCTCACGATCCTCGTCATCGATAAACCGGTTTGACTGGGCATGACAAAGAGAAGGGTAGTCTGAGGTCGTGGTATTCAACTACGACCTTTATCGACCTTGCAAAGATCCTTGGTTCAGCGCATTTACGCTCTCCATACCCCCCAGGCGATGAAAATCCAGCCCGCAAGAAATGCTAATCCGCCTAGCGGCGTGATCGCACCTAACCATTTAACACCACTTACGCTCAACAGGTATAGACTGCCTGAAAAGAGGATCGTACCAATGACAAACAACCATCCGCTGGTGGTGATCATTGGCGAGGGCCACCTCGACAGCACCCAGGCGACTGTTACCAGTGCAAAGGCGTGATACATCTGGTAACGTATACCAACCTCAAAAACCGAAAGCATCTCGGGGCTCAGTCGGCTCTTCATGACGTGAGCACCAAAAGCGCCTGCCGCGACACCGAAGCAAGCAGATAGAGCTCCGAGAATTAAAAATATTTTTTCCATGTTTGACCGACCCTTTTGTTCTGATGAATAGTTGGCATCTCCAGAAGAGATTGTATTTTATTTCATGCAGCGTACTGTATCAAATATACTGACAATGGAAAAGAGCTGGGATTTGTTTGCTGAGTTGACAATATACTTGTTTCTCTCTTGCTACATCACGACCATCTCTTCTCCGGCAAAGGATTTTTAGAACCATTATTGTAAAGGAGTTTTTATGGTTGACCGTCTTCAGATCACCAAAAACTGGTTGCCGCGCTACACCGGAATGCCGCTCGATAACTTTGGCGACTACATCCTGCTGACCAATTTCCGACACTATATAGACAAGTTTGCGGAGATGTTCTCCTGTGATATCCAAGGGGAAAATAAGCCAATGCAGTCGGCAACCAACAGTAGCGGCCTGACCATTATCAATTTCGGCATCGGTTCGGCGAACGCAGCGACCATCATGGATCTGCTCAGTGCAATCCAACCGAAAGGGGTGTTGTTTCTCGGCAAATGTGGCGGGCTGAAGAAATCGACTGAGATTGGCCACTTTATTTTGCCGAATGCCGCCATCCGTGGTGAGGGAACCAGCAACGATTATTTTCCAGCCGAGGTTCCGGCGCTACCATCATTTAAACTGCACAAATTTGTTTCCGAAAAGATTCTTGAGCATGGTCACGACTATCGCACCGGGGTGGTGTATACGACCAATCGGCGTATCTGGGAACACGATCAGAATTTTCTGGAAAAGCTTAAAAGGATGACCAGCATCGGTATCGATATGGAGACGGCAACGATCTTTATCGTCGGTCACTACAATGTTATTGCTCGTGGGGCACTGTTATTGGTCTCTGATGTGCCACTGACTCCCGAAGGGGTGAAAACCGAGGAATCTGATCAGCACGTGACCCAGCAATGGGCCGATAGCCATCTGCAGATTGGTATTGATGCGATGACGGAAATTGGCGAGAAGGGGGAGAAAATCAAGCATTTTCTGTATTAAGTTCTGCTGTAAGACCAATGTTCGGTTTCTCTGAAAGAGTTTTTTTGCACTATCCGTCCCTTTTAAGGTAGAAATATTGGACGGCTCTACATTTAGGTTAGGCGTCTGGTTTTCCCCTTTCATTATGAAAACCCGGCAAAAATAATAAAAGGCCGAACGATACAGATCGCTCGGCCTTAGTTTTTGACCTTGCTGAAAATCCGGTTATTTCTGAACCCAACTCCCGTCAGATTTTTCCAGATACCAACCTTTTTGAGCTTGGTTGCGCCACGAATCAGCAAAAATATTCTGCACTTCGCCAGTCTTGTCCGGGAAATTGTTGGCGACGGCGATTTCTTTGTAAAGGCGGTTGCGGTCTTGATTCTCCTTTTTAACCAGCTTATTAACCTGACCTTTCTGCTTAAGAGATAATCCGTCAGTACTGCGAATCTTGAGTAAACCATCGTGGCTGAGTCCGACATTCCCTGAGTTCAGGAAATTGATTAACTTAGTGGAGCGGTTTTTAATAGATTCTTTAATGGCTCGGATGGCTGGTGTACTGACATTAATATCCTGGGCGGCAATTGCGTTTGTTGGAAGAAAAAGCTGATAAAAACCGCTTCCGGGGGGAGTTTGCTTTGTTTGTGGAGCTACCTCTTCAGCCCCATCCTGGGTGGGATCACCCCAAACCTCGTTGACGATCTTATCCGCAGCTCCGCGGAGTTCCTCTGCTGGGAAATAGATATTAATGGTGACACAAGAGATAACCGATAGTGCCAATAGTAAGCCTAAACTGCGGGTGATTGTTTTCATATCTTTCTCCCTGGTATGTTGTTGTTCGTCGTTCTGCTTTAGTCCCCAGCTCGATCAATCCGGCTGAGGCGATTTATCATCTCTTTGAATGAGATGGTAGGGGTAGTGGTTGTTATATCGATCCGGGGGGGGAGCAGCCCACCGTGAACCAGGTATCTGTCTGATCCGGATAACGCCGTTCCCCGTAGGGTAAAGGTATCATTATCCAGCGAACATTTGAAACCGATCTTTTGATAACGGTAAAAATCGATGAAGCGATAGATTCCCCGGGATAATGCGGCCGACATCCCGCCCTGGCTGATAATGCTGAGATTGTTCAGAGCCTTGACGCTGATGTTACGTTTCCCATTTACCCGGGTTGCAATAGCAGCGTTAAAAGCGGCAGGGGAGGTGCCGAATAGTTTTAAACCATGTATCTGTCCGTCAAGCACCCCGTTCATTTCTCCAAAATCAAAGGTTTGAGT
The DNA here is from genome assembly GCA_033791385.1 of Desulfuromusa sp. Classification (GTDB taxonomy): domain Bacteria; phylum Desulfobacterota; class Desulfuromonadia; order Desulfuromonadales; family Geopsychrobacteraceae; genus Desulfuromusa. The sequence goes on along the minus strand of JASJGU010000351.1, from coordinate 13,009 downwards.
CGCCTGCAACAGGTTTAGACCGGAAAAGTCGATATCGGTATGAAACGTCGGATAACGGGAAAACGGCTCACTGTAACTCATATTGCGCAACTGGAAGCGGCCGCCAAAGATCTCGATACTAGCGAGACCGTTGGTCGTGAGTTGGCGGTCGGCATAGTTGAGTGTTCCCAGATCTGCGCTGAGCCGACCTTGCATCACAGGCCAACCGAGTTCTTGAGTCAACGCTTCAAGGTCGACTGCGCTGATATTGATTTTGACTGAGCCTTGTGGCTTGTCATTCGGCCATTCCAGAGTAAGATTCTCAATCGCTACACGGCCACCGGCAAGTTGCAGCAGCAGCGGCGAGAGGAAGGTGAACCGGTTGTCTGACGCGGACAGACCGAGTAGACCCTGCTCCAGGGTTGCCAGCCCGGCAGAGAATGCCACGAAAGAAATTTCACCGGTATATTCTGCTCCAGGTACTGTGTCGGTCGACGCTTGCCCCGAGCTGATCGCAAAGGGAATGGAACCGTTTCCGCCAATAATTTCCAGCCTCTGGCGATCCCAGTAGGCATCCACTTCCCTGAGTTGGAGGGTGCCGTTAGTTTGCCAAGCGTCAAAGTTCCAGAGCAGGTTATAGTCGAGAGACATTCCCCCTTCGAGAGTCAGTCCTGCCAGCGCCGGTTTAAAATTACTCAAAAGCGGCCCGATCTGTTCTCCGTAGCTTTCAGTCAGGTCAGCAACTTCTATATGACCTTGTGTGCTGATATGTTCCGGGCTGAACTGACCTGCCGCAGTTAGTAATCCAAGTTGCGGAAGGTTGATTTTAACTGAACTGGCGGTCAATTTTCGTGTGTCAGGTAAAAAATCCCCGCTTAACAAAAAATCTCCCTGAAAGGCGGTAAGGTCGGCATAGAATTCACCCGCTAGGACTTCCTCGGCCGCGAAAGTTCCATTCAGCTCAAGCGCCAGAGGCCCTTCCAGCCAGGGGCCGCTGATGTTGCCCTGCAGTTCGATACCTGCTTCGCCAATCCCAGTTTGACCGTCTGCAGCCATGTAGTTCAGGTGTGTAAGAGACAGCTGCTGCAGGGTCAGGGAAAAGTTCTCTGGCGAAAATTCCCCTGCAACCCGGACATTTACCTGGGCACTCAACTCATCACCACGTGAAAGGGTGAAATCGATTGAAGTTTTTTCGAAACTGACCTGATCGGAGCTGAGATGTAGTTTTCCGCGGCCAACAACCTCTTTCATAATCAGGTCAGGCAGACCAACCTCATCGACAGTCAATTGGATGTTTCCTGCCCAATCAGCTGCTTTTCTGGATAAATGCCCCGCGATCATGAGTCCGGTTGCCGATTGTATCTGTCTGGGGATTTTCTCTGGAGCGAACAGCTTGGTGTAGTCCTGCAGACTAGATGCTGTTAGCGAAAAGTTCAATTGTTGAAAATTCCCGTCAACAGAAAGGAAAGGGCGTGACGCTAGCTGCAGGTTGAGCGATAATTCTTCTTTACTGCCGATAATGAGCAGCTTGCTCTGGCCGTTGAGCTTACCGATATCGAGCAGGTGGTCATTGTCAGGGCTTGCTGCCGAGTGGCCGTGAATATCGGTCGTCAGTTGAAATCTATCCCCCTGCAGAGAGTATTTTGCCGTCAGTTGTAATTCGCCAGTTATCTGCAAAGCCTGACCCCCGAAAACCTCAGTTTTGAAGTCATCTGGCTCAGGAATATCCACCAGTACCTGCCCGGTTTGATTGTCATTGTCATCAAGTTGGGTGCTGAAGTTGAAGGTTGACTTAGCCGGTCCCTGTAGCTGACCTACAATTTGCCAGCCTTCCTGTTCTTGGTTGAGAAGAAGTTTGAGTTGAAAAAATGTTCCGCTCAGGTCGTTCCAGCTGGCCTGGACTTTCGCGACCTGCACTTCAAGGTTGATCAGCTGATCTTCCATCGCAAAATCGATGGCCGTATCAGCGAGTGAAAAAGCCATTTCTTCGGGTAACAGTGGGGGCTGTCCAAGGGCTGTCAGGAGGCTTCTCAGCTTGATGTGATCAAATTGATTCAGGTGTAGAATACTGTGACCAGAAGTAAAATCAGTTTCGCCGAAATTGATCTGCAGTGGAGCAGTAAGAAGCTGATGTTCCTGCCATGAGAGGCTGTTCAGGGTCAGGCTTTGTCGCTGGGATAGTCTGGCTGTCCCGGTGATGGCGACAGGGTGCTTTTCATCGGGGCCAAAAAAGGCTGAGAGGATGAAGTCACTCTTTTGCTGCAATGTTCCTGAAAAATTTAAATCATGCAGTTGCCATTGGCGGTCGGCGCTATTGATCAATAGCTGACCGTTGGAAACTGTCAGGTGCTTAATTGTCAGGGGAAGCTGCTCTGGCATTCTCGGAGTTGTTTTTGCCGGCTTGCTCCGGTTGTGTGAATGGACAATTTCAACTTGTAGTTTGGTGATGCGTAGCGCATCAAGCTGTCGATGCCAGAGTGAACTTGGGGTGAAGTCCACTTCCACGCGCGGGATAACCACCAGAATTTGCTCCGGGGTTTTGACGCTCAAGTCAAGGATCTCCAGCCCGGTTTCTGTCCAGATCAGTTGCTTGATCTGGATCTGTGCATCAAACCATTGAGCCGCTATCTTTTCAACTTGGGGGCGAACAAATTGGTCCAGTATCTGGTCAGCGTAAATCCAGCAAATCCCCGCGATCAGGACAATCACCAGTAACAGAATCAGGGTCGATCTGTAGATAAGTTTTTTCATTTGATTCCGACAGCAAAAAAAAATATGGTCAAATATCCTGATGTATTTTATCACAGAGTGAAGAGAAATCTTTATCCTTGTTTCTGGGAGCTCTCGAAGCTGGCCAGCATCTCTTTCTGTATGCTAACTTATTTTGTTTGTAACTATTCAGCTCATCTGTTAGTAAAATGGGATTGACCCCGGGGTCATCGGGGGCTGTCCGGTAGTTTTTTTAGTTTCATATCAGGTGATTCAAGCTGAAATTGCCAGAATGCAGGACCCGGACATGAACAAACAGAAAATTCTTTTCCTCTGTACTGGTAATTCCTGCCGTAGCCAAATGGCTGAGGGTTGGTGTCGCCACCTGAAAAGCGCAGACTATGAAGTCTATTCTGCCGGGATTGAATCCCACGGACTCAATTCCAATGCGGTTAGAGTGATGGCAGAATCTGGAGTGGACATCTCAACACATAGAAGCAAGCATGTTGATGAATTTGGCGGGTTGAATTTTGACACCGTTGTCACTGTGTGCGGGCATGCCTATGAACACTGTCCCCTCTTCACCAATTCGACCTCTCTTGTTCACGTGGGCTTTGACGATCCTCCTGCACTGGCAATAACTGCAAAAACAGAAGATGAGCTCCTCAATCACTACCGGCGTGTCCGCGACGAGATCAGAGATTTTGTCGCCACTCTACCCGTTTCTTTGCACTGTTGAGCAGAACTCATTTGACCTGATACCCATATGTGAAGAAATAGCCCTGTTGACTCCAGGGACATGGCAATCCATTGTAGATTTACCCTTACTTCCCCAGAAGAGCTTCTATGAACCAGACCGCATTTACCACCCTACCGCTGAAGAATTCGATGATTCTGAACCTTGCCTCTCTCGGTTACAACGAGATGACACCGATTCAGGCCAACAGTCTGCCGCTGATTATGGCGGGGACCGATGTGATAGCCCAGGCAAAGACTGGCAGTGGTAAAACGGCTGCCTTTGGTCTCGGTCTTTTGTCGCGCTTGGTGGCGACCCGCTTTTGCGTGCAAGGGCTGGTATTGTGTCCAACCCGGGAACTCGCCGATCAAGTCAGTAAGGAGTTGCGGCGTCTGGCCAGATTTACCGACAATATCAAGATCCTTACCCTTTGCGGTGGCGTCCCTTTTGGCCCCCAGCTTGGTTCGCTTGAACATGGTGCCCATATCGTGGTTGGTACTCCGGGGCGGATTCTTGATCACTTGGGGCGTGGCAGTCTTGACTTGAAGTCGCTGCGAATGCTGGTTCTCGATGAAGCTGATCGGATGCTCGATATGGGCTTTCAGGAAGATCTTGCTACCATCGTCGCCGCGACTCCTGGCAATCGACAGACCCTGCTTTTCTCAGCCACTTACCCGAAGTCGATTGCCACCATGAGTGCGACGGTGCAACAGAACCCGGTCACGGTGAAGGTTGAAGCGATCCATGACGGCCAGCAGATTGAGCAGCTTTTCTTTTTTGTTGAGAGTGGCAAGCGGGTTGCCGCAGTGGCCCGGATTCTCGGCCACTACCGTTCGGAATCGACACTGATCTTTTGTAATACAAAAAAAGAGTGTCAGGAGGTGGCCGATGCGTTGACCGAACGTGGCTTTTCGGCGCTGGCGATCCATGGCGACCTGGAACAGCACGAGCGCGACCAGGTGCTGGCGCGCTTTGCCAATAAAAGCGTCTCAGTTCTGGTTGCGACCGATGTCGCGGCGCGCGGCATCGATATCAAAGAGCTTGCCGCCGTGATTAACTATGAGCTGACCCGTGATCCGGAGGTTCATATCCATCGTATCGGCCGCACCGGTCGTGCCGGGGAACAAGGGTTGGCGCTAAGTCTGGTGACTGCTGCGGAGAGTCGGCGGGCGGCAGCAATTGAAGACTATCTCGGAGCAACTGTCCCCCGCGCCGACCTTGAGTCTTTAACCATGCCGTCGTCCGCATCTCTTGAAGCGTCGATGGTCACTATCTGCATCGACGGTGGCCGCAAAAACAAGCTGCGTCCCGGCGATGTTCTCGGTGCCCTGACCGGCGAGGCGGGAGTTCCCGGCAGCGAGGTCGGAAAAATCAACGTTTTTGATTTTCACACCTATGTCGCTATTCGCCGGGCCAGTGCCAAGCATGCCTTGGCTTGTCTGAGTACAAATAAAATTAAAGGCCGGTTTTACAAAATCCGCAAATTCAACTGAAGTTTTCAGGAACCGAGATCTATGCAACGACAAAAAAATATCAGAGAGAACTACACCAAGGTCTACGCACTTCTCCTGGGAGTAAGATGAAGCTTATCTTTATCTCGCTGATCAGTAGTCAAACTCACTGCGATGCCCTTCAGTAAAGAAGCCATTAGAGTAACGGCTATCAAAATAGACCGCATCCTCCGTCAGGATCTTTCCGAACAACGCAATGACTTCTGGAGTATCTAGCCGACCATAAAATTCGGCTGCGCTATCCCACCAGTACTCGATGATCGCATCAAAGGGTTCTTCAATATTGCCAAGGATGGCGTTAATACGATCATTTCCCACCGTCTGTAGGGTCAAGTTGCGTGCATAACTCAGCGGTCTGAGCAATTCAACCAACCGATCCATCCGTTGCCTGAACTGTTGACTTGACCAATAGTCACGGAATTCCTGATGGGAAATCTCAGGACGCTTGCGAATACAGTTAATAAAACGAATCATAAGTTCTCTCCCAATTGCGACATGAATTAAATTAGCTCATCCGAGACCATCTGATTGATGATTGTGTTGCTCAGATCATCGATATCCGCCCCGTCGTTATCGCTGCTTTCCACTTCAGACAATGTCGACCAGACCATGCTTTCACCTTCAAGCAGGTAGAGGTTCGTCTCCAGATTCGTCAGGATAATGTTGGTGTCGTAGGTGACGACACTCCGCTGCGAATAGCGATAATCATTGTACCAGCCGTTATAACCGCGGTAATAGGGGTTTCGTGTTGAGGGCCCCCCGGTAACGTAAGAGACACGCTGGTTGTATGTTTCTGAGTCGAGTACTTTGGTCACGATGACCGAATCAATATTCTCCTGCTTGGCATAATCGATAACCGCCTGTCGGTTCAGCTCCTCATTGGTAAAAACTGTGTAGCTGGGAATTGCATTAACGCCTCGGGCTTTCAGTTTTTCAGTAATGACAGATTCAAAAATCTGCCTTCTGGTTTCGCGGGCAGTGACACCAATAACCAGCATATTGACCGATTTGCCTGTGTAACCTTCCTGTTTCCATGCGCTTGTCATTCGGCTGGTGGAGCAGCCGCCAAGCAGTAAAATGATTGCCAAAAAGGCAGATAAAACCAATGAGATACGTGATTTCATAGCTTTGCTCCTCACTGAATATTAGTTATACAGACTTCATTTCTGACTCATTAAGCGGGGGAATAGCCATCTTTGCCAAATTCGCAAAAACACAATCGATGACTCAGGCCGTTATGCAGTATTATTTGCTAAAAGGTGAACACGACCCCGGCAAAAGCGGAGAACTGCCAGAGAACATCACCCTCGACCCGAACCGCACATTGATTATTGACACAAAATATCTCGCTGCTTCCATCAAATGCGGTGCCGAACCCACGCCCTTCAAAACGTAAACTGATATGTTCAGTTATTGGCGCCATGATCCCACCTCCAATGCTGAAAGAAAACTTGGTTTCTGAGTCTCCTTGTTCGGGGCTAAAGTGGGTCACTCCAATCCCAGCTGCAACATAGGGGATCACCCCCTTCCATGCCTCGCCATAACGTCCGCCGAGGTGAAAGTAGTTAATGTCGACATCAAAACGAGATTCCCCCGTAAATGCTATGTCGTTTCCTTTTAAGCTGGTTGACTGGTAGCTATACAAAAACTCGTAAAATGCGTGCGCCTTGCTTTTGTCTCTCAGGCCTATAATGACACCGAAATTTTTATCTTCATCTAAATTGAGGGTTTGCCCACTGTCAGCATCTTCAAAATCACCACCAAAAGTATAGCCAAAAATTGGCGTCACCTCGTAATCAGCGGCCTGGACGGCTGATATCCCAGAAAGAAAGATAAAAACGAACAAAAAACAACAGATAGACTTCATCATCGAGTTTCCTAGCTGCAGGTGACGCACTGGTCGCTTGCAAAATACTGTGGAATTTTCATTTTCGAAACGTACTAACCTGAAATTAGTACTGTCTGTGTGATTGAATAAGTTTAAGTATTTATCGCTTAGAGGATCTGCAATTTTTTTGAGAACGGTCGCGAGTAACGATGGAATGGTTTTTTTCTCAAACAAATTGACCTCCAGAGTTTGTGAAAAGTGTTGAGATGGTTAGGAGGACTGAGCTTCTTCCTGGAAATTGCAACCAACAGATAGATGCTCAACGTAGCCTGGATCTGACTCTTCACCGCGTTGATCGATGTTCCGTAAAATAACTTGATTGGCGCGTGTGGTTTGGCCCATCTGAACAACAGACTACTTGTCGGCGCGGCTGGTAGATCTCAGCAACGGATCGAATACGTCGTTGGTCAAAAACACTAGCCACTTACTGCGTCTTTGTCAATATGACTGACCCAATGTAATTTCTTCGGGTAGCTGTTTTTCCGATTTTCAGGTCATGTCAGACTATGCGGGGCTGAAGAGACAAAAAGCCCCGTCTTGTTGGCGGGAATCAGCGTTTACGTTCTGCATGGCCCTGAGTTTTGTAAACCGTCGGGTTTCGGCATGTGGTTGTTCTCCTGCCTCTGGTAAAGTGAGCCGAACAGTTGCAGGTAGGTCAGGTAGACCCGCAGGTCGAATTCTAGCTGATGGTAGGCCGGTTCCATGTGCTCGCAGAGATTGTAAAAAGCCTTGTTGTGTTCCTTCTCTTTGAGGTGTGCCAATTCGTGGACAACGATCATGCGTAGAAACTCAAGTGGTGCCGTTTTGAAAACGGCTCCAATCCTGATCTCATTTTTCGCCTTAAGCTTGCCTCCTTGCACCCGTGAGATGAAGGTGTGCAGCCCGAGGGCGTCATGGATGACGTTGATCTTGTTGTCGAAGATCACTTTGCTTAACGGGGGTGCTTTACGCAGAAACTGATTCTTGAGCTCAACGGTAAAATCGTAGAGAGCCTTCTCGGTTTTAATCTTATGGGCGACCGGGAATCTTTTCAATAGCGCTTCGCCCAACCGTTGCTCGGCAACAAGGATTTCAATTTGCCCGGTCACCTGTTCGGGGTAGCCAGCCAGATATTTAAATTGCTGCATTGGTTTAAGACCTGTTTCCCCGGCGACCGGTTTGAGGGGTGGGGCGAGCAGTGACTGTTTTTTTCCGCCCGACGGTTCTGCTCTTGGTCGATTTTTGAACTTTTGTCGGTTTCGCTGCGGTCTTCACCGATTTGGAGACTGCTGTTTTTAGTTTGACCGCGGCCTTCTTTGGTTTGGCTGGACGAATGGATGATTTGCGTGGCTTTACCATCATCCCACGCTTGACTGCAATCTGTGGAAATTCTGCAATGGTATCTCGTGGAATAGCAACTTTGAGCAGCTTTTCAATCGCTTGTAGCTTTTGCTGTTCGGCAGGGCAGACTAACGAGAGAGCTATCCCTGCTTCTCCGGCCCGACCGGTGCGACCGATCCGATGGACATAGTCTTCAGGAACGTCTGGCAACTCATAGTTAACCACGTGTGGCAGGTGGGCGATGTCGAGTCCACGCGCTGCAACATCGGTCGCGACCAGCACTCGTAAATCACCTTGTTTAAACTGTTTCAGGGTTCGCGTGCGCAGTGATTGACTCTTATTGCTGTGAATGGCGGCGGTGTTAATCCCGTCGAAGAGTAGTTCAGCGGTCAATTTGTCGGCGCTGTAGCGGGTGCGGGCGAAAACCAGAACTTGATTCCATTCCCCTTTGCGGATCAGGTGCGAGATCATTTCCCGTTTGCGGCTGCGTTCCACCGGATAGATCGTTTGGCTTACCTCATCGGCGGCTATATTACGCCGAGCCACCTCGATCCGCTTTGGCTGATCAAGCAATTCGTCGGCCAACTGTTTGATGCTCTGTGAGTAGGTCGCCGAAAAGAGCAGAGTCTGACGTTGCGGCGGAAGATACTCTGCCACCTTAAGGATGTCGTCGATAAAGCCCAGGTCAAGCATCCGGTCAGCTTCGTCGAGCACCAGAAACTTGATTTCGGAAAGTTTAATCGTGCCGCGTGCCGCGTGATCAAGCAACCGACCCGGAGTCGCCACAACAATATCGATGCCGCGCTGCAGCCTTTCGATCTGCGCCTGGATGTTTACCCCGCCGTAGATCATGGTGGAGCGCAGCGACAGGCGGCGACCGTAATTTTGCATCTGCTCGCTGACCTGAGCCGCCAGTTCGCGGGTCGGCACTAAGACCAGTGCGCGTGGGCGGCGGCGTTTTTTCTGTGGGGGATTTTCACTTAACATCTGCACGATCGGCAAGGCAAACGCCGCCGTCTTGCCGGTGCCGGTCTGGGCGCCTGCCAGCAGATCAACCCCAGCGAAAATAACTGGGATCGCCTGGGTCTGGATGGGGGTCGGGGTGGTGTACCCTTGAGTGGAAATCGCACTTAGCAGCTCGGAACATAATCCAAGAGATTGAAAAGGCATGGGTAAATCCTTATGTTATATGAGTATCTGGTTGCTAAGAAAGACCGGTAAGTGGAGCTTAATTGGCGGGACAGTAGTTGATTGTGACCCAGCTGTCAATTGCATGGGGACATCTGACTGGAAATCGATACAAGAAAGGTTGTTTATGGAGGGATTTGGCATCTAGCGTGGAAAACTTCTTGAGGTCTTAGGTTTACTGAAGCAGAATGTTGTAATCAGAACGTCTGAATTAATGTTCCGATGTAGAATTTTAAATGTAACTAATTTGTGAAATGTCCTCGATGCGCTGAAATCCAATTCCAAAAGTGCCAATCTCCCCTCCCTGATTTTTAAATATTTACGGAGATTCTTCTGGTTTTGATTTGTATGAGTTGTTGTTGTCGAGAGTCCGGGCAATTGGTGCAAAAAAACACTTTTAAATAAATTGCTTTATTGTGTACTGCTAATGTTGCGAGTTTGTATATTCTATTTTACGATACGCTTATAGGGGTTGTGTTTTTTGACGGCTGAGAACATTTTGGAGGTAGCAATGAAGAACATCTTCATACTAAGTTCTTTTGGTTTTCGTATTTTTTCCCCTCAGCTCCGCTGCAAGCTTCGTTCTGGTGGCAGATGCCTGGCCCCCGTTTAACAACGCAGAAGGTGAAGTCTTTCGTACAGCATAGCAGTTGTGATCGGTAACAGCAGTGGTCAGCAAATGCCCTCGATCTATTAATCAAGTATCCTTCCAAAATATGATTTCGTATCTCATTAGGTTTTTGTTGGGTATGAGTTAATTCAGTTTGGCTGCGATGAAAGCTGTTGTCCATGCGGCCTGAAAATTATATCCCCCGGTGATACCATCAATATCCATGACCTCCCCGGCGAAATAGAGATTTTCACAGACCTTGCTCTGCATCGTATTAATGTCGATGCTTGCCAGACTCACCCCGCCACAGGTGACAAATTCTTCCTTGAATTGGGTTCTCCCTTGAACAGCATAAACATCATTAGTCAGCACGTTGACTAATTTGTTCAGCCCGGTTTTCCCAATTTCTCCCCACTTTTTGCTGGTTGGTAACTCACTTTTTTCCAGCAAATAACCCCATAGCCTTTCGGGTAAAGAGTAGGGCCTGACATTTGCCAAAATCTTTTTCGGATGTGCCCTCACCAGACTATTCAACTGAGTAACGACAGCGTCCTGATTACGCACATTTGTCCAGTTCACCTGAATCTTGAAATTGTAATTTTTATTACTCAACAGCCTCGCTCCAAGAGCCGATAGCTTCAAGATTGCCGGACCACTCATACCCCAATGTGTAATCAGCAGGGCCCCCTCGGCTTTCAGCTTGGATCCCTGGATGCTCACCAAGGTATTTTCAACGACGATCCCCATCAGTTCGGCAACCGGTTCATCGGGCATTTTGAAAGTGAATAAAGACGGAACCGGCTCTTTGATCTGGTGGTTTAATTTTTCCAGCCAGACCAAACCATCTTTTTTCGGCGAACCGCCGGTAGCAACAATGACCTTGTCAAAAGTTCTTCTGGGGATTTTGTCTCCAACAAATGCTAACTGTAATGTGTCGGCGACTGTTCGGATGGATTTTATCCCTGTTTTCAGCTCGATTTTGATCTTTAACTGACTAGTTTGCTCTAAAAAACAATCGATGATGCTCTGTGAATTTTGTGAGAGGGGAAACACGCAGTTATCATCCTGGATGATCAAGGGAACGCCCCGAGACTCAAACCATTGAATTGTATCTATATTACTGAAGGTTCTAAATGCTCTTTGTAAAGCGTTTCCTCCGCGGGGGTAAGCTGCGGCTAGTTCCTTGATGCCTGAGCAAGCGTTGGTAACATTACATCGGCCCCCACCCGATATTTTAACCTTGGCCAAAATATCTTTCGATTTTTCAAAAATGACAACATTGGCTTCAGGATAATTTTCTTTTGCGGCAATCGCTGCAAAGAAACCGGCCGCTCCACCACCAATTATAGCTATTTCCACCTTAACGCCTCATGAAATTTGACAATTCCCGGGGGTGTTAGTCCTGAGTCTTGATCGCTTCGATGATTTCTTTCAGAACCTGATCAGCGTCAGCGTAGGGAACCTGGCAGGTGCCGACCGCTTTGTGACCACCGCCACCATATTTCAGCATCAGCGAACCGACATCGACATTGGAGGTTCGGTTGAGAATGCTATAGCCGACAGAGATGGATACAAATTCCTTACCACGACCGTCGATCAGACGGATCGAAATATTTGTTTCGGGAAACAGGGAGTAAATCAGAAACCGGTTGCCGGGAGGAGTGTCCGCTGTACCCCTGGAATCGGTGATGACCATGGGGCCGACTTGGGTCGATTGCTCGAGGAGATACCTTTTGAAAATCACGTCGTTTTCGAAATATCGATCTACCCGCTCTTTGACATCGGGAATTTGGAGGATATCTTCGATCGGTTTGTTGCCGAGGTATTTCATCAGGTCACGCATCAGTTGCAGATTGCTGATGCCGTAGTCCTTGTGGTAGCCGAGGCCGGTTCGTGGATCGCAGATGAAGCCGAGTAGAACCCATCCCTCAGGATTCATGATTTCTTCCTTGCTGAGTTGCGCAGAGTCAACCTTGTCGACATATTCAAGCATTTCCTGGTATTTACTGAAATTTTCAGCGCCATAATAATCGCAGATTACCCTGGCAGCACTTGGCGCAAGTTCACTGCGCCCTTCATATTTACCTTCAAGGTCCAACCGTTCCTGCTCACTTGAGTGGTGGTCGAACCAGAGTCCGCACCCTTCGACATAGGGAACGTTCGCCAGGATGTCATTTTTGGTGACATCGATCTTGCCATCTTGAAGATCCTTGGGGTGGGCATAAACCATCTCATCCATGATGCCAATCTCTTTTAGGAGCACAGCACAGGCAATACCATCGAAATCGGAACGTGTCAAAAGTCTCATTGTTTATCCTCCTGATATCAAGCATGAATAGTAACCGAGCGCAAAGTACTTTACTGAATAATGTCTAACATTACAAGGCATTAATTTTAGATTGATCTGATTTAAATATTTTGAGTGAATATTTTATCTTGCTCCCTTCGGGTATATACTTGTTTCGGAATACGATAATTTCCATCTCTCTAAGTGGGTCTTGACACTCTGCTCACAGGTGAATAGACTTCGGCAGATTTTTGAATTCGATCCAAGGAGAATCACCATGAATAACTGTCCATGTGGCAGCGGTAATGACTACACTGACTGCTGCGAACCGATCATCACCGGGAAGCGATTGGCCGAAACGGCGGAACAACTGATGCGGGCGCGTTACTCGGCTCATGTTAAGGTCGATGTCGATTTTATTTACGCAAGCACCCACCCCGATCATCGCGAGGGGTACGATCACAAGGGAACCAAGTCCTGGGCTGAGAAGTCCGAATGGCATGGTCTTGAGATTCTCGGGACAACTGCTGGCGGCCCGAATGACGATGAGGGCGAGGTCGAGTTTATCGCCCGCTTTCGCGACAAAGAAAGCATCCGCAGCCACCACGAGCGCGGCCAGTTCAAGCGCAAAAAGAAAAAATGGCTGTTTGCCGAGGGGAATATGGTCAAGTCGCAGCCGATCAGCGTCACCAAGATCGGTCGTAATGATCCCTGTAGTTGTGGCAGTGGGAAAAAGTACAAGAAGTGCTGTGGCTAGTAAAATGTCCCTTATTTAGTATCG
>JASJGU010000350.1:0-4596 GCA_033791385.1 Desulfuromusa sp. | reverse complement strand
AGGCGTTGAATCGATAATGTTCTGTAGGTAAATTTGTAATTGCCGAAGGGATTCATGGGCCGTTTTTTGGGCAGAGATATCCCGGATAGTGCCCTCAATAAAGAGATTTTCCCCATCATCATTCCGAACCAGGTGAGTATTAACCGAAGACCAAAACAAATCTCCATTTTTCCGCCGCATGATTGATTCGTAGTTAAAGATTCTTCCCTGTTCAAATAATTTTTCCAGCATCTGCTCACAAAATTGCGGCTCTTGATACAGCTGATTTCCGAGATCAGAAAAAGCAGTTACAACTTCATCAGCCGAATCAAATCCAAGCATGGACACTGCAGCAGGATTCACCTCAAAAAATTGCCCGTCAAGGGTTGAGCGAAAAATACCCTCCGTCGCATTGTTAAAAATTTCCCGGTAACGCTGTTCAGATTCTTGCAAAGCGGAAAAACCCTTTTGCAGATCCACCAGCATCTGATTAAAAACCACCTCAATATCGCCCCACTCATCACGCCGACCCAACTGCATTGGTGAGCTGTAATCGCCCTGCTGAAACACCTTCAAGCGGTCACTGATCAAAGTCATGGGAACCTGGATATGATTCTTGAATAGATTTCTCAGTGTGAGCCAAAGCCCAACAGCTAACAACAACAAAAAGACCTGGACAGACCTGACCCTTGCCAGGATGGTATCTCGAACTTCCACCCGGGACTCATCTATTGTCGTAGCTATCTGCTGATCTAATTGCTCCATTGAAGATAAAATTTGCACTGCTAATTGATCTAAATTCAGGGTTAATTCACCCAATCGAACCATCTCCATCTGATACTGTTGCATCAGATATTGATAGTAGGCAAAACGATCGATTAAATGTTGGCCTAAACGATTAATCGGAGGTTCTGAAGCAGTTAAAGTGCCCAATCGCAAAATCAGACTATCCAATTCTGATTTTAACGGGATAGGAGCATTGATGGGAACAGAAAGTAAATGTGCGGGGTTCTCTTCTGCATTGAGTTTTGCTATTTCTAATAAACTTTCCCGATAACCGGAGACCAGAACAACCAGCTGTTCCAAAAAATCAATTTGGCCTCCCTCTAGTGTCACGCTGATCATTTTTTCAGCTATTATTTCTTGCAGAAACAAGAACATTTCGCCAATATCCTGATCCTGCCCAGAACGCCAGAAAAGAAGATAATTAAGCCACTCACGGCGTTCCAGATAAACAGAAATTTGTTTTTGCAATTGATCTAACAAGGGCTCTAAGTGAGAACCCGAAACGTCACTTTTCAGGTTCTGGATGTTTTTCTGCAGGCCTTTGCTTTCAGTTGCAAACCATTCCTCGTCAAGATAAAAGGTATTTTCAAAAACCATCAACCTTGCATTCAACAATCCAAAATTACGGCTGTTCTGCGAATTTTCAACAGCTTTCAGTACACTGCTTTCAACAATCTGATCGATACTGAAGCGCACCCTCCTGGAAGAAAAATAAAGGGCGATGACAACCAAGATAAAAACCAGGACGACAACCAGAGACATCCGCCTCAGTCTGCCCTTAATGGATAGGTGGCTATTCTGTTTGTTCGTCATTCAGGTCATCTTAAGAAGAAGGGTTACTTTTGCTTGATGCGCACTAGTTCTGCACCCCGCAAAACCATCGGTGACGGAGTAAGACCTAATTGCTGCAGCGTAGAAACATTGATCATTCTTTTCCCGCGAGAGTTACGGGTGATTGGCAGTTGCTCCATGGTCACACCACGCATCGCCTGCAGCAACATATTAGCGACACGTTGACCATGCTCCCGACCATTGGTAATGACAGCGCACAAGGCCCCCTGCTCTACAACCGACGATCCAATGGATGCTGTCGGCTTCCCAAAAGCATCAACTAGTACAGGAGTAACTTTTTCTTCCTGCAGCTTTTCTCCATCATTGCCAACAAGACCCCATAGAGCCACTAGAAATAACAGATCAGCATCTTCCCGGGCATCTTCTACCATAGCAAGGGCCTCTTCCATGGTTTCTGGTTTCAAGAACTTTACCAACTGCGCCGACAACTGGTTTTTCTCTTTTTCCAGTTGTGCTGAAATTAAATCGGCAACCGGACTTTTTTTCACCATAAAAGAAAAAGTATTAATATCGCCAGTTAATTGTCTGACAAGTGAAATGGATTCTTCCAGATGAAAACGCTCAAGGACTCCTGAAATATTGGCGGTGGGATAACCATAAAGTTCGGGGGCAGCATTCACTCCACAAAACATAACTGGAATGGTCACTCTATCCTTCAAGTAGGGAACAACAAACATCGACTGAGCATTATCATCAACCGCAATGACCCCATCGGGTTGAATCTGCCTATAGAGAGAAAAAGCTTCAGCGGCTTTTTCCGGACCACCTTCCAGAGCCACCTTGGTATCGAGATAAAAGAATGAGAGTTCGGCAAATGAACCCAGGACGTTTTCTATTTCATCACGAATTTCTATATCCCAAGGAGCATTTTCCTCATAACTAAAAACCACCAATACTTTAAACCGTTCTTCAGCCAACGCTGGAGGCACCCCAACAAAGCAAACAATGCAGACCAACAATATCCAGAAACGATAGAAACAGACGCTATACACGATAAACTCCAAAATAAATGACAAATGGATAATTAACAAAAACAAACATAGCAGAAAAACGCCCGAACAAACAACAAAAAAGGGGGCGCTACGCGACCCCTTTTTTTGATACGGCTTTTATATCCATCTATTTCAGCTATGTTCGCGTGATTTCAGAAACTGCACCCCTTCCCATTGTTCCATGGTATGCCCCAAACGCCATTCACTTGCCGCCAGATAGGTCAAATAACCTTCAGCATCATGCGCCAGACGCCCTTGATTTTTTTTCTGAAACTCCTCAAATAATTGCCGGTCATCAGATTCGACCCAGCGTGCCGTGGTGTAATCAACCCCCTCGTAAACAGCGTTAACATTATATTCTGCTTTAAGCCGCTCCATCGTCACATCAAACTGCAGTACACCAACCGCACCAAGGATAAACTCCGCTCCGGTGACCGGCTTAAAAACCTGCACCGCACCCTCTTCTGCCAATTGGGTCAAGCCCTTCTGTAACTGTTTCGACTTCAACGGATCTTTCAAGCGTACGCGGCGGAAATGCTCCGGTGCAAAGCTGGGAATTCCGGTAAATTTCAGCGGTTCACCGGTCGTGAATGTATCGCCAATCTTAATTGTCCCATGGTTATGCAGCCCAATAATATCACCGGGATAGGCCTCTTCAACGTGGGCTCGATCTTGAGCCATAAAAATGGTGGCGTTCGACAGAGCAACGTCTTTGCCAATACGGTGATGCTTCACCTTCATTCCACGGATAAATTTGCCGGAACAGATCCGCAGAAAAGCGATCCGGTCACGGTGAGCAGGATCCATATTGGCCTGAATTTTAAACACAAACCCGGAAAATTCATCCTCGTCCGGCTCAACAAGCCGCTCCACCGTTTCCCGCAAACCCGGCGCGGGAGCCAGCTCGACAAAAGCATCAAGCATTTCCTGCACCCCAAAATTATTAATGGCACTGCCAAAAAAAACCGGCGTCTGGCTGGCGCGCAGATAATCTTCAAGACTGAATGGATTTGCCGCGCCCTCCAACAGTGCTATATCCTCACGCAATTCATCTGCCTGACTCCCCAACAATTTATCCAGTTGCGGATCATTCAAATCGGCAATTTTAACCGTTTGAGTACTACGAACATCGTCACCTGAGCGGAACAAGTTCAACTCTTTGCGATATAGATTGTACACCCCTTTAAAACGTTTCCCCATCCCGATGGGCCAGGAGAGGGGAGTACATTCAATCTGCAACTTCTCCTCAATATCGGCAAGGATATCGAGAGGACTTAAACCCTCACGGTCGAGTTTGTTGATAAAGGTCAGCACTGGCGTATTGCGCATCCGGCAAACCTCCATCAGCTTTTCGGTCTGCGGCTCAACTCCTTTGGCGCTGTCGATAACCATCAGGGCGCTGTCAACGGCAGTTAAAACCCGATAAGTATCCTCGGAAAAATCCTGGTGCCCCGGGGTGTCAAGTAAGTTGATTTCAAAATCGCGGTAATTAAACTTCATCACCGACGAGGAAACAGAAATTCCCCGTTCTTTTTCAATGCTCATCCAGTCACTGGTGGCATGGCGATTCGATTTACGTGCCTTGACTGTCCCAGCCATTTGAATCGCCCCGCCAAATAACAATAACTTTTCCGTCAGGGTCGTTTTACCGGCATCGGGGTGGCTGATAATACCGAAAGTTCTCCGTTTAGCTATTTCACGCTGTAATTCTTTACTCACTTGTATTTTGTCCTTTTGTGTCAGATTTAACCCGCCAGCGTTTGTGCATCCAGAACCATTGGCTGACGTCTTTGCGCACCGCAGCTTCAATGATATTGGTCAACCGTTGTGTATTCTCGATAACTGCATCTTCACCTTCACCGGTCAACATCAACATCGGTTCGGCCCATACTTTATAGCGGTCATCCGGTTGCCGTAGAAAAAATACTGGGACAATCGGAATCTGATATTTCATCGCCATATTGGCAATAGCAGTCGTCGTGTAAGC
>JASJGU010000349.1:0-4005 GCA_033791385.1 Desulfuromusa sp. | reverse complement strand
TCAAGTTGGTCTGCCATCCAACCAATGTCTGGATTCGCCCCGACTATTCGCGCCCATTCGTAACGTACATGCTCCAAATAGGGTTGCTCATCTGTTGTTACTATGCCGCTGTGAGTAGCCAATATCTGCTCAGTCATTGTGGTTCCTGAACGGGGGAACCCCACAAGAAATGTTGGCGTCCAGGAGTCGTCCTTCAGGTCTTCAGGCTTCCACTTTTTAAGCCTTTCCTCTGTCAAGCCTTTGATATATGCCTTAATTAAATTCGGTCTGGTTTCCAGTTTGAATTTTTGCACTTTTGGATTACGAGAAGATTCAAGACCACCTTGTGCAAATACGTCGTAAGCCTCTCCATAGTTGTTGAGCTTATCAAGAACCCGCCCCAATTCACTCAACATCTGAGTTCTCACCTCAGGATCTAAACCGGGCACCTGGATAGTTTCTCGCAGAATATTCTTTGCTCGATCATAATCACCATTCCGGGCATTAAGTTTGGCTTCCTGGAGTTTGAGATATTTAATTTGGGGGTTAGCAATTTGTGCCAGTCTGTTTGCTTCAAGCGCCTCTTCTATTCGATGCAGTTTCTCATAACAGTTTGCGAGCAAGACATTTGTTTTGGCGCCCTCGGGACCCAATCTCACCGCCCGCTTTGACCACTTGAGCGATTCTTCCACCTTTCCGTGATTAAAGAGAGCAACGATAAGATGGTTAAGACAAGCCAGTTCATCAGGTGCCAAATCTATAGCTCGCCTTAGTTCTTCCAATCCTCGATCACCCTGACCAAGTTGTGTCAGACAAAGCCCTAATCCAGTTACAGCGCGGGCCTCCTTGGTGGAGATTCTTAGAATCTCCTCATATTTTTGTTTCGCCACCTCGTAGTTCCCGGCAGTTCTCAACCTTTCCGCATCTACAAGAAGTTGCTCTACCTGAGATGGTGTGGTTGTAGCATTCTCTGAAACACCCCGGAATCCAGAATGATGTGCTAAGTTCCCACAACATCTTTTGTACTTATTACCACTTCCACAAGGGCAAGGGTCATTGCGAAAAATTTGTTTTTCTGACGACATTGGTTAATTAATTCCAGTTATTGCGCATTAGAAATGGATTTTTATTCCGATTATTCGGTGTCAGAGTATAGAAGATATAGACGCTCTAGTCCTTATACGCTGACCAGTATTAACGGTTCGGAGTAGGATTTGCCCTGTCACTTTACCCTGACACCGGATATCCCTATATGGCGCCTGCCAGCACTTACCGCGATTTCATCTACACTTAAGTAAGATGAGAAGCAACGTCAGAAAAATCGGTATCATCGGAGCAGGGGTTGGTGGGTTGATAGCCGCGAAAACCTTTTTGGAAGAAGGCTTCGATTGTGAAGTATTTGAGAGAAAAGGTTCGCTCGGCGGAGTCTGGGAAAACGGATACCATTCCCTGCACCTGCAACTTCCGAAAGAATCTTACGAGTTTCTGGACTGGCCGATGCCCGCATCTTATCCGACCTTTCCATCCTGCGATCAGATTGTCTCCTACCTGAATTCTTATGCGCGGCACTTCCGCATTTTCAAGAAAATTCAATTCAATTGCCGGGTCAAAAAGCTGATACGTCAACCAGACCAAGAGGGCTGGATTGTCCGTTACCATGATACAAAAACCGATGAAGAAATTGAAAAAGATTTTGATCTGATTGTGGTCTGCAACGGTTTGTATTCCACCCCCCGCATACCGAGCTTTATCAACCAGGAACAATTCAAAGGCCGCATCGTTCATTCCTCGTTGTTTCGGGAACCCGAACTGGCCCCGTCTACAAAGGTCGTTGTCGTGGGTTTTGGAAAAAGCGCACTGGACAGAGCCGAGGACGCTGCAAAGCTGACTGGTAGCGTCACCCTTCTATTTCGCCAGGCACATTGGCCAATACCACGAAAATTTCTTGGCTTGCTGGATAGCAAGTACATGCTCAGTCGATTCTTATCTGCATTTTTACCCCCCTATCAACATCCCGGAAAGTGGGAGAGGCGCCTTCACGATCATGGCAGCTGGCTGGTCTGGGCTTTCTGGCGAACCCTGGAGTTGCTGCTACGAATCCAGTTTCGCCTGAAGTCTGCCGGTGCTTTACCAAAACGTAAGATAGAAAGGGATATTTTCACCGGGGATTTCGTGGCATCTCCCAGTATTTATTCATTAATTCACAAAGACAGGATTGTTACCGAGCAGGCATCAATCAGGGTGTTCACACCCGATGGTATTGAACTGAGTAACGGGAAATATTTGAAAGCCGACGTGGTTGTCCTGGGAACCGGGTGGGAATATGACAATTCTATCCTGCCGGCTGAGTTGCAATCGACATTTGAGGAAGATGGCCTCTATCTATACAGACATATATTGCATCCGAATGCCCCGCAGATCGCATTTATAGGTCTGGCCTCAACCTTCAACAACTCACTGAGTGATTACCTCCAGGCGCGCTGGTTGGTTGCGTTGCTCAAAGGTGATATCAGGCTTCCCGACTCTGCACAAATGCTACATGAAATCGAGCAGATGAAGGTCTGGAAAAGAGGTTTTATGCCAGAGCAAAAAGCGCGCGGTTCACATTTACAGGTTCACGCACTGCACTACCATGATGAACTTCTGCGTGATCTCGACATCAATTGTGAACGTAAAAGCAATTTTGTGGCCGAGCTTTTCGGCGCTTACATACCGGCTGACTATAAAGATATCCCCAGCGTGTACCTGCGCAAAAAGGCATCACCTGGCTGCACTGGAACGACACATGAACCTTATCCGAAACTCTCACCCGGGCTCGGATCAGAGTCGCCGCGACCTGTTGGCTCATTATCTGGCAACAGTGAAGCTCCAACAATAGACCTCAGCCAGGAAAATCTGAGTTGTGTCGACCTGCGTGGTTATAACCTTGACGGCGTGGACTTGAGTAACCGGGTTCTTCAGGCAGCCGACCTGCGACATACCAGCATGCATGCCAGCAACCTGAGTGGTGCAGATTGCGCCGCTGTTGACATCTGTGGCGCTGACCTTACCTCGGCAGAACTGTTTTATGCAGATTTTACCGGCGCGGTCATGAGCCGGGTGAATCTCGAGCGAGCATTCCTGATAGAAGCAAACCTGTCACTGGCATACCTTAATGGTGCCAATTTGACGGATGCCCATATGAATGGCGCCAACCTCACAAGCGCTCGTTTGAATAATGCCCGACTCGTGGGCGCTGATCTCAGTGACACCAACCTGACTGATGCTGATCTCAGAGGCGCGAATCTTGAAAAAAGTGATTTGAGTAATGCAATTCTAAAAGGGGCCGATCTGACCGGTGCAAATCTGAAAGGTGCCACGCTGTTATCTGCGGATTTTTCCGGCGCGAATATTAATGGCGTGCAGTTTGATGAGACAGAAACCTGCAAGGACATACAGATCAGCGCCGCCCACGGCAATGCACTGTTTAAGCGATATGCGCAGGACATGGCCTATGTGGAAGAGTACAAAATCAACAGGCCATTTCATTATTTTTTATGGAAGTACTCATCTAACTGTGGCAGGTCACTGTCTTTATGGGTCTTTTGGTGCGTAATCATCGCACTGGCCTTCAGCCTGGTATTTCAATTTCATCTGGGCGGCAGCCAATCATTCGTGCTCACTGAACTTGCCAAGGAACCCGGATACGACCCGCGGGACTGGGCTCCGATGCTCTACTACAGCGTAGTCACATTTACGACACTGGGGTTTGGAGACATTGTTCCAAGGTCACAGGAAGCTGCATGGTGGGTCATGGCAGAAGTAGTGATGGGATACTTCATGCTGGGTGGCTTGATAACCATACTCGCCACCAAGCTCGCCCGCAGAAGTTAAAGCACCAACAATCATCGAATGGCTGGGCCTTTCGGCCAAGGATCTCTGACGCATTCTCCGGAAGGGTCTACACTTAATAATAGGTATTGAATATAGAAGGACGGTTGTTCTGCAGCACAGAAGTCGAGACACCCACGAATGGCACTAAGTTAG
>JASJGU010000348.1:0-25662 GCA_033791385.1 Desulfuromusa sp. | reverse complement strand
TGAAGCATTATTGGGCAACTATGCGTCAGTTATATCAAATGTAGTCTATACCGATCCGCTTGGAGTTTTCCTTGAGAAGGCGGCAAATTTCGCTCCACAATTGGCTCCACGCTTTGGTGCTAATGGTAACAAGGTGTTGCCCAAGAATGGTGGAGTTGAATCGGTTGAAACCGCGATCAAGTTGATGCGTTATTACGGCTGGAAGAAAAAAGGGATTGAAGACGGTCAGCAGGAAATCATCATTTTCGATAATAACTTTCATGGCCGTATGATTACCGTTATTTCCTTCTCTTCAACAAAAAAATACCGTGAAGGGTTTGGTCCGCTGACCCGAGGATTTGTTGCGGCAAAATTTGGCGATCTTGATGATGTTAAAAAACTGGTGAATAAAAATACTTGCGGAATTCTGGTCGAACC
The DNA here is from genome assembly GCA_033791385.1 of Desulfuromusa sp. Lineage (GTDB taxonomy): Bacteria > Desulfobacterota > Desulfuromonadia > Desulfuromonadales > Geopsychrobacteraceae > Desulfuromusa. The sequence continues at coordinate 25,245 of JASJGU010000348.1, read as the reverse complement.
AATGCAAGGGGAGGGCGGGATGAATATTCCACCAGCAGGATTTCTACAGGGCTTAAGGGGTCTTGCCGATCAAGAAGATTTGCTGCTGGTCTTTGATGAAATTCAGGTTGGCTTGGGGCGTACCGGTAAGCGGTTCTGTTTTGAGCATGACAATGTTGTCCCCGATGGTCTGGTTCTGGGCAAAGCCCTGTCGGGCGGGCTGGTTCCACTGTCGATTTTTGTGACCAACAGTGAACTGATGGATATGGCATTCACAGTCGGCTCAGACGGATCAACTTTCGGTGGTTTTCCACTGGCCTGTGTTGCCGGGATTGCAGCTCTTGATGTGATTGTTGAAGAGAATTTGGTGGAAAGTTCAGCCAGACAAGGGGAAAAGCTGAAAGCTGCAATCGAAAAAATTGCCGAAAAGTCTCCGCATGTCAAAGAGGTGCGAGGAAAAGGGCTGTTTATCGGGATAGAAGTTGTTAAAGGCAATGCCATGGATTTTTGTCGGCAGCTTCTCACCCTTGGGTTGATTGTCAATGATAGTCATGGGCATACAATCCGTATTTCTCCAGCGCTGAATATCAATGATGAAGAACTTGATTTTCTGATTGAAAGTCTGGAAAAGGTTCTGCTGTAAGCAGTCGAAATTAGCAACGAATGTGAACAACTTCAACACTGTTGTTCACATTCGCCATTATCTGTCGTGGTTTCCAGGTGTCCCACCGATTAGGTTCTATGCAGAATAAAGACGATTTAAACTCCCTCCACAATAAAGAGCGTGCACTCGGCATTATTTAGACGCATAGGTTTAACGGGCGCATAGTCATCTGAGTTTGCGAATGCCTGCGCGCTTTTAACGTCGGGGAATTCTATGATCACAATTCTCGTTGGCGTCCAAAGAGTATTTTCCAGAACATCCATTGTTCCCCCTCTGACACGATAAATGCCACCGTATTTTTCAGCGATAGGTTTAGCAAGTTTTTTATACTCTTCATACTCAGTTGGATTACTGATCTTTGTATCGACGATCAGATAAGCACTCATTTTGAATCCTCCAAATAGGTAACTGCAGATAGGTGGATGGTACAATAAACATTCGCATCTAAAACAAGGTTTATCCTGACCTCCATCATTTATGCTGTTGCACAGATGCGTAAACTGAGAGTGATGGTTTGCTCAATAATTTAGATTTTTTTGTATTGTATTTGTTTTAAGTGTATTGCATGTTGCGTTATGCTTCAAGTTTCAAGGTCGGTGGGAAAAGGATCTGGTACGCTTATTATGGTGTGGACATCGCGGACGTTTAAATGGATGTCTTCATCTCTTCCATGCTGATTTTACTTAAAAATACACAGGAGAGAAACGAATGAATTTGACCATTATTGGTACGGGATACGTTGGCTTGGTCAGTGGTGCCTGTTTTGCGGAGATGGGCAACCAAGTCAGCTGTGTGGATATTGATCAAGCTAAAATCGACGGTCTTAAAAACGGTAAATTGCCAATTTATGAACCTGGTCTGGAAACGATAGTACAGCGTAATTATGCTGAAGATCGATTGCATTTTACGACCAGTTTAGCCGATGCGATTGAGACATCAAATGTGTATTTTATCGCTGTTGGCACCCCTCCCGGTGAGGATGGCTCGGCCGACTTAAAGTATGTTCTGTCTGTTGCACGAGAAATAGGCAGTTTGATAACAGATTATTCGGTGATTGTCGATAAGTCGACAGTGCCAGTTGGAACAGCGGATCTGGTCAGTGCGGCAATCCAGGAAGAATTGGACAAGCGAAAGCTTAAGATTGATTTCGATGTCGTCAGCAACCCTGAATTTTTGAAAGAGGGGGCGGCGATTGATGATTTTATGAAGCCGGACCGGGTGGTTATCGGAGCCGAAAATGACCGAGCCAAGGATCTGATGCGGCAACTCTATGCCCCCTTTAATCGAAACCATGAGCGCACTATTTTTATGGGGGTACGTGATGCTGAAATGACTAAATATGCGGCTAATTCAATGCTGGCAACGAAGATATCTTTCATCAACGAAATTTCTAATCTCTGTGAATTGATGGAAGTTGATGTTGAAAATGTACGCCGCGGTATTGGTTCTGATAGCAGAATCGGTTTTTCTTTTATCTATCCGGGCTGTGGTTATGGGGGATCGTGTTTTCCTAAAGATGTTCAGGCACTGATCCGGATGGCTCAGGGTGTTAATTTTGAACCGGAAGTCCTGCTTTCGGTTGAAAAACGCAATCAGCAGCAAAAACGCTGGTTTAGTCGACAGCTTGAGAAGCGTTTTGGGCCTGACCTGTCTGGCTTAACCTTTGGCATTTGGGGTTTGGCTTTTAAGCCAGGAACTGACGATATGCGTGAAGCTCCGTCCAAGACCCTCCTGAATGATGTGATCTCAGCGGGGGCTAAGGTGTTGGCTTATGACCCGGTTGCGATGGATGTCGCTGAGAAAGAGCTTCCGGCGGAGTGGTTTGAGTCGGAGCGAATTCAGTTGGTGTCCAATCAGTACGAAGCATTACAACAGGTTGATGGTTTGTTATTAGTGACAGAATGGAAGCCGTTCCGTAATCCTGATCTTGCGGCTATGCGTCGCTCGATGAGGAAACAAATTATTTTTGATGGTCGTAACCAGTATGAACCTGACTATATCCGCAATGAAGGGTTTGAATATTTTGGTGTTGGAAGAATTTAGGTTCACTATCTCACCCTTCCGCAACAGTTGTTTGTTACCGCGAAGGCGGGAATGACGGTAAATGGACTTTTGGGACTTTTGCAAGAGCCTTATCTTAATTAATTTATCTGGCTTCTTCTCACTCTTGATTGATGGCATGGGCTAAAAACTGATGCTGACTGAATTACTGCTTTGGTCCAATATTATTATGTGCCCTGTTGCCGGGGTTTTTCTGCTGTTGCGTCGCTCCCTTACCATATCAATTTTACTTTTTATTTCAGCGCTGTTTTTCATTTCTGGCCTGACTTATACCGATTTACAATCACTTCAATATCCAGAACAGTTATTCGTATGGCAGAGGTATGGATTGTTTTTGTCAGTAGTTGCCATTATTTGCTGTTATTACTATACCAAGACTGCTTTTCGGGATAATTCTGAGATATATAAGGGCATTGGATTCTGGATATCTGTGTCCGTTGCATCCTCCTTGCTGATCTATGTTTTTTTTAGCCCCGTTGAAAACTTGCTTTTTTCCCCTGATTTTTCAGTTGAACAGGTTATTTTTCTGACCAGTCCCGGTTTTGTCATTTATCTCCTGTTGATGATTTATTTGGTCTTTGGTCTGGTCCAGTTAGAGAGAACTTTCGCTGGATTACATCATGCGCAACGCTGGAACATCAAGCTGATGGTCTTAGGTGCTGGTTTGCTACTGGTGTCATTTGCCCTCTATTTCAGCCATAGTTTGCTTTATCGCTCGATCAATATGAACTACCTGGAAATCCGCTCGGTGGCTGTACTTATTGCGGTTATGTTGTTTTGTTATGCTCGCTTGTACCGTGAAGATGGTCGTAAGTTGGCACTGTCTCGTGGCATTGCCCATCGCTCTTTCGTATTGTTGATTGTTGGCGGTTATCTGATTTTATTGGGAGTGGTTGGCGAAGGGTTGCGTTACCTTAATATCGAAAACGCGAAGTTGATATTTTATGTTTTATTGCTGACCAGTATTCTCGCACTTGCTGTTATTTTTCTTTCGGAAAGACTGCGGCGCAGGCTTAAGGTTATCCTGCACAAAAATTTTTACCAAAGAAAGTACGATTATCAGGAGCAGTGGCAAGAATTTGCCAATCGGGTTGCGGTAGGAGCCACCCTTTCTGACATTCAAACCTCAATCCTTGATTTGTTTTGCGAGCCTCTGGCTTGTAAGGGTGCTGCCTTTTATCTCTACGATTTTGAGCTAAACAACTACATTTATACCGCATCCTTTAATTTTAGACGTGATTGGCGACCATTTACAGTAACCGATCCTCTCATCGTTAAGCTCAAACAAAAAGACTGGATCATCAATCTTACAGAAAGCCATCCGGAGTTCAGCGACTCCCTGATTGAATCCTTCGACGCTGTGGGTGCTTTCCTGATTGTGCCACTTTTTTTCGATGATGAGCTGGCTGGATTTATTGTTCTGGGTGAACAAATCAACCCCAGTGAAATATTGACTTACGAAGATTATGATCTGCTGCGGATGTTAGCTCGTCAGTCAATTGCAACGGTACAGGGGTTGCGTCTCTCGGAGCAGTTGTCTATCTCCAGAGAGTTGGCAGCGATTGGTAAGGTTTCAACTTTTGTATTGCATGATCTGAAAAACCAGGTCTCTGGATTGTCGCTGATGCTCGATAATGCCCGGGATTATATTGATGATCCCGAATTTCAACAGGACATGCTGGAAACGGTTGGGAATACAATTGACAACATGAAAGGTTTGATTTCACGTCTGAAAAATATTAAAGAAAAACCTGAACTTATCATTGCTTCGGTGGCGATAAATGAAATTGTCCAGGATGCAGTTGAAACAGCTGGCTCCAATATAGAGGTTGAAGGAAAACTGGTTCAGGTGGCTGTTGACGAAGAAGAAATCTATAAGGTTATATTGAACTTACTGGTCAATGCCGCTGAGGCGACGAGTGACGGTCAACCGGTGCGGGTAAAATATGGACAAAGTGAGAATTTCGCTTTTATTGAGGTTGTTGATTCAGGTTGTGGCATGAGTGCAGATTTTATTGAAAATAAATTATTTAAACCGTTTGAGACAACCAAGAAGCATGGTTTCGGGATTGGACTTTATCAGTGCAAGCAGATTGTCGAATCTCATGGTGGTAAGATCGAGGTGGCAAGCCGGGAAGGGCAAGGGACAGCGTTTACAATCTTATTACCATTAACAGTTGAACACTCTACAAAAGAAGCTTTATCATCATTTGTCAGTTGATTATGGTGGTTGACAGGGGAGAATAGATTTGAAGAAACTACTGATTGTTGATGATAGTCACGAAATCAGGAAACAATTGAAATGGGGCTTGGGGAAGGATTACCGGGTTCTCCTTGCGGAGTCGGTTGATGAAGCTCTGAAGCTGTTTAAGCAACAATCCCCTGAGGTCGTGACTCTCGATCTCGGCCTGCCTCCCGATATTGATGGCGCCTCTGAAGGACTGCGCTGTTTGCAGCTTATGCTACAGAATCAACCAACGACCAAAATCATTGTCCTGTCCGGTAATGAGGCTCATGCCAATGCTCTGGCAGCTGTCGATATGGGGGCTTATGATTATTATCACAAGCCGATTGACCTTAATGAGTTAAAAATTATTCTTTCCCGTGCTTTTCACCTTGCCGGACTTGAAGAGGAAAATCGCTGTCTGCAGATTTCTGCAAGTCAGAGTAAGGACAATGGCTATAGTGGCATCTTTGGCCAATGCCCACAGATGCAGCAGGTCTTTGCTATGATCAAAAAGGTAGCATCCATCGATGTACCGATTCTGATTCTTGGTGAGAGTGGCACTGGCAAGGAGGTTGTTGCCCGGGCCATCCACAATCGTGGTATCAGAAAAGATGGCAATGTGATTGCGATAAACTGTGGTGCGATTCCGGAAAACTTGCTTGAAAGTGAACTTTTTGGGCATGAAAAAGGTGCCTTTACCGGTGCACAGAACCGGGTTCAGGGTAAGGTTGAATATGCAGAAGGGGGTACTCTTTTTCTCGATGAGATAGGGGAGATGGCACCGCTGTTACAAGTGAAGCTACTGCGTTTTTTACAGGAAAAGGTGATTCAGCGGGTTGGTGGACGTGAAGATATTCCCGTAGATACCCGGATTGTCGCTGCAACCAATGTTGATATTCAAGAATCGATAAAAAATGGAAAATTTCGCGAGGATCTGTACTACCGTATCGGTGTGATTACCATCGAGCTGCCACCATTGCGCGAGCGCGGGGAAGATATTGAGCTACTGGCTAATATTTTTCTGCGTCGTTTCGGTCAGGAATTCGGACATAAGGTCAGAGGTTTCAGTGCCGCAGCAATTAAATGGTTACGGACTTATGATTGGCCGGGAAATGTGCGTGAGCTGGAAAATAAAATCAAGCGAGCTGTTGTTATGGCAGAGAGTCCGATTGTGGAAGCGTGTGACCTTGGGTTTGAAGAAAAACAAGAGATTTCCGAATCTAATGAACTTTGTGAAGATATCACTCCTCAGATAGCGCCAAGCGTGGCCAATGTATTCAACTTTGCGGGAATGACGCTCAAAGATGCCCGTCAACAAGTTGAATACTTGCTTTTACAGCAAACGATGGAAAGGTCTCAAGGTAATATTGTTAAGGCCGCGGAAGAGTTGGCAGTAAGCAGACCAACTTTTTATGATCTTCTGAAGAAACATGGCCTGCATCAATCCTGATGGCGTCGCAAGAAAAATTATTTAAAATGCTCCCGTTGAAAACTGCCTGACTTCACTTTCATAGGTCAGGTTTGGATCTTGTGTGTCCGTGGCAACAACCTTCCAGTAATAGGTTGTTGAAGCTTCCAGATCATAAGCCTGATGGTAATCACTGCTTGCCTTGTTAATCGAATAAAGAACCGATTCTGGACTTGCGGCGGAACGATCAGTAGTGCTATCCCCACCTCCGCTGCCTCCGCAGGCTGTCAAAATCCCTCCCAGAAGCACCACCAGCAGAAAACTAACGGATTGTGGCAACAACTTTAGCTGAGGAGTTGATCGAGAGCATATTCCGGCCAGGAGCAGTGTCGCGAGAAAGAAAAGTGCACCTGTCGGAACGCTATTGTTTCCTGGGAACGGTGGTAAGAGTACAATCGAATTGGCAGCTCTCACTTCGTTTTGATCGGTACCGTAAAAGAGGGTATAGTTGACATCGTAGTCTGACGGAGCTGTTTCCCAGCGGAAGGTAACGGGAACGGGTTCATTAGTGGCACCATCAGCTGGAATAACCAATGAGGGTAGCCAGCTGTTACTGACGATATTGGAATAGGTACTCTCAGAGCTGACTTCATTATCATAAGCAGTTACAGAAAAAAAGTAGGTCCCCCCATCATTTAAGTTGGTGAGGGTCGTTGTTAGAGCATTGCCGACATCAACTGGAGAATCAGCAGGAGAACCTTCTAAGTAAGCACCGGTTCCATCAAAGGGGAAATCCCTATTGCCTTGTTTGTAATAGACCTTGTAGCCATCAACTCCCGAGGTGGGGCTGGGATCCCAGGAAAGGGTAACATCCTGACAAAAGGCGATACTTATTGAATTGACAAAAAATAAAAAACTGATTATAAGTACTTGAAATAACTTCATAACTTTATCCTTTGAGTTTTTTAGGCCATCATCATAGCAAAAATCCGAGCAAACGATAAGAGCTTTCACGGTTGTATATCAGGTATTGACTGAAATGGGTATTGATTCTTCAGCAATTATTAAACAATGTCATTTGTTTTATGGTGTTAGTGCAATGGATCTGCGCTTGCTAGTGCCCATTATGCGCATCCGTAAATTTAACAAAGGAAAAATCTTATTCGAGGAGGGTGCAGAGGCAGACGGGTTTTACATTGTTGCTACAGGTAAAATCAAAGTCTATAAGCTGTCCCCGGAGGGTAAAGAGCGCATTCTGCATGTTGTTCAATCGGGGAATAGTTTTGCAGAAGCCGCTATTTTTGATGACGGGCGATATCCTGCTTTCGCCGAAACACTGGACACCTCAACCTTGTTGTTTTTTCCGAAGCGAGAGTTTTTAGATCTATTGCATCAGCATTCACAGCTGGCAATCAATATCATCGCCGGGTTGTCACGCTTTCTGCGCCAGTTTACGGTTCAGATCGAAGATCTTACTTTTCGCGATGTGCCTGCGCGTTTGGCGCGTTATTTATTGAGCCTTGGTGACGAAGCGGCTGGCTCAGTTTCACTTCCCGTATCTAAAAGCCAGTTGGCGTCCAATCTGGGGACTACCAGTGAGACCCTGTCGCGAACCTTCCGTAAGTTGTCCGATGATGATGTGATTCGTGTTCAGGGTAAGAAAATTACGATTCTGGATAGCAATCGCTTATTTGATCTGGCGGCGAGTTATAAAGATGCTTAAGAAAATTCATAATTCAACAATTGCACCTTTGACCAATAAAGAAAAAAAAGATCTGAAAATTCTGGCTCTATTTACTTCGGTCTATTGTCGGGATCACCACACCGCAGAACGGGAATCTCTTTCGGGTTTACCGGAACAGCTTGCTTCGTTGGAGAGTTATTCTTGTTGTGCCCCTTGTTGCGAATTTCTCAACTATGCCATCGAACGCCGCTTAAACTGTCCTCTCGATGAAAAACCTACCTGTAAACACTGCCATGTGCACTGTTATCGGCCGGGTGATCGTGAAAAAGTGTGCGAGATAATGCGCTATTCCGGTCAAACGTTGATCAAACGGGGGCGTTTAGATCTGCTCTGGCATTATCTGATTTAACGTAAACATTGTATTCCTTTTTATTTGAAACGTCAGAATAACGGGTTTTATGTTTTTTCTTGAGGGGCATCACATTTTCTGCTAACTTCGCCTAATAAGTTTCTTATTATTATAACTCGGGTCAATCTAAAAAAGATCATAGTTTGTTTGAAAATAACTATTGCTGACAAAGGAGACAGTCGATGCGGATTCTTGTTGTTGAAGATGAAAAAAAGGTTTCAACGTTTATACAGCGGGGGCTGGAAGAAGAGGGTTTTTCTGTCGACGTGGCTTTTGATGGAGAAGATGGGGTTAAAAAAGCCGAGTCGCAACCCTATGATTTAATTCTGATGGACATCATGTTGCCCAAAATGGATGGACTGGCAGCAGTTAAATATCTTCGCGAAAAAGATATCATGACGCCAATACTTTGCTTGACGGCTCGCGATTCTGTTGACGATAAAGTCTCTGGTCTGGATATCGGAGCTGATGATTATTTAGCCAAGCCTTTTGCCTTTGTCGAGCTTGTTGCTCGTTGTCGTGCGTTGATTCGTCGCGGTTCAAATGTCCGAGGAGCGGAAATCTTTTTTGCCGATGTACGTCTTGACCCGGTTGCACATAAAGTCTGGCGCGCGGGTGAGGAAATCATTTTGACCTCCAAGGAATATGCATTAATGGAATATTTTATGCGCAATCCGAATCGCGTTCTGACACGGCTTATGATTGCCGAGAATGTCTGGGATTATACTTTTGATTCTTTTACCAATATTATTGATGTGTATGTGAATTACCTGCGCAATAAAATCGATCAGAAATTTGAGAAAAAGCTGATCCATACGGTCAGAGGCGCTGGTTACGCTTTGAAAGAATCCTGATTTAACAGAAGGTCTGATGGCTGGGAACCTGACGTTTCTCCTCGGTTCCCAGCGAAAGATTTTTGCTAAAGTGCTAAGCCTTTTTGCTGATTGAGTACCCTCAGAATGTTGACCGATCTGGGTTTTGCCCTCACGATTACTGCCCCGATCTTTTGTATGCTCGGCTTCGGTATTTTATTCAAGAAAATCGGCTGGATTTCAGATGCATTTGCTAAAACCGGTTCAGATCTGGTTTTCAGAGTAACCTTGCCCTGTCTGTTATTCGTCAAGCTGGTTGAAACCGATTTTCGCCATGATCTGCCTTATAAACTTGTCATCTATGCTGTCCTAGCCACGGTGGTTATTTTCCTGATTATCGATCGCCTTATCGCTGCGCGACTGCAAAACAGTTTTGACCGGGGAGCCTTTGTACAGGGGGCATTTCGCAGCAATATGGGAATTATCGGGCTGGCTTTTTGTATCAGTGCCTTTGGTGATAAAATCGTTGCAGCTGCATCAATTTACCTGGCAGTTCTAACAACTTTATTTAATATTCTTGCCGTCATTACATTGACTCGTCATCAGAATATCTCGACCGATAAGGGCACCTATTTAAGCATTTTATCCAGTATTGTGAAGAACCCTTTGATCCTTTCAATTTTACTTGGCGTTGTGATTTCGTTGAGCGGCTATCGAGTTCCGGAGTTTTTTCTGACGACTGGCGGTTATTTTGCTAGAATGACTCTGCCGCTGGCTCTTCTCTGTGCTGGTGCAACAATCCGTCTCCAGGAGTTTCATGGATCAAAAGCACTTTACTGGTCAGCAGCTGGAAAACTTATTTTTGTTCCGCTGCTGATTACATTAGGTGGGGTATTTGTTGGGCTGCGTGGTGAACATCTGGGAGTTCTGTATCTGATGTGTGCTGCTCCAACTGCTGCTGCCAGTTATCCTATGACTCTGGCGATGGGTGGAAATCATCATCTCGCGGCAGCGATTATTGCTTCAACGTCTTTGGGTTCAATAATTTTTATGACGTTGGGCATTTTTTTGTTGCGTAGTTTTCTGTTGATCTAAACTTCAAATTGAACAATTCGAACAAAATCCTCAGCATTCAGACTAGCTCCGCCGACCAGTGCTCCGTCAATATCTTTCTCTGCCATTAAACTATCAACGTTGCCAGGTTTCACACTACCACCATAAAGAATGCGGGTTTGCTCGGCAACTTCTGGGTTGAATAATTCTTGTAGTAATCTGCGAATAAAGGAATGGGCATCTTGTGCTTGTTCAGTGCTTGCTGTTTTGCCGGTACCAATAGCCCAAACCGGTTCATAGGCAATCACAACGGTCAACATTTGCTCTGTTGTGAGGTTGGCCAGCCCCCCTTTGATTTGTTTGCTTAAGATCTCCAGCATTTGATCATTTTCCCGCTCCTGCAATGTTTCTCCAATGCAGAGAATCGGTTTCAAGCCGGTTTCAAGGACTTTGACCAGTTTTTGATTGATAAAATGATCGGTTTCAGCCATCAGTTGACGGCGTTCAGAATGGCCAATGATGACATACTGGCAACCGGCATCTTGAAGAAATGGGGGGGAAATTTCACCGGTAAATGCGCCAGTTGTCTCGGGGTAGCAGTTTTGTGCCGCCAGTTGAATTGGCGAATTTTCTATCACTTCTGCAACAGCGAACAATGCCGTATAGACAGGGGCAATGATCACCTCTCTGTCCTCTAATCCCGTGAGGTTTTCTGCCAGTTGTGTCGCTAGTTCCCGAGCTTCAACTATAGTTTTGTTGAGTTTCCAGTTCCCTGCAATAATCGGTTTGCGCATCTTGATTTCTCCCTTAGCTATCTGTCAGAGCAACAACGCCTGGTAAATCTTTACCTTCGAGAAACTCTAGCGAGGCACCACCGCCGGTGGAAATATGAGTCATTTGATCTTGTAGGTTTGATTTATTGACAGCAGCAACCGAATCCCCACCCCCAATAATTGACAGGCAGTCCGATTTTGCTAAAGCCTTGGCAATCGCCAGGGTTCCTTTAGCGAAGTTGTCAAATTCAAACACCCCCATCGGCCCATTCCAGATGACAGTTTTTGCACTGCCGATCTGCTGTTCGTAAGTTGCGATTGTTTCCGGGCCAATATCGAGTCCCATGCCTGATACGGGGAAGTCTTCATTTTTGGCAATCATAGCTGGGCTGTCAGCGGAAAACTTTTCGGCAACGAGATGATCTGTCGGCAGGAGAAATTTGATACCGCCTTTTTTGGCTTGATCCAGTAAATCGCCAGCCAGGGCAATGCGGTCATTTTCGACCAGTGACAGACCAACTTCAACACCCTGGGCTTTCAGGAAGGTATACGCCATCCCGCCACCAATCAGAATTGCATCAACCTTGGTCAGGAGGTTTTCAATGACGGTGATCTTATCGCTGACTTTGGCACCACCCAGGATCGCAACAAAAGGACGTTCCGGTTTTGCCAATGCCCCCCCTAAATATTGCAGTTCCTTCTCCATCAGATAACCGGCAACGGCGGGCTGCAGTAAATGTGCAACCCCTTCAGTTGATGCGTGGGCGCGATGAGCTGTGCCAAAGGCATCATTGACATAAATTTCACCCAGAGATGCCAGTTGTGCGGCAAAAGTTGGATCATTATCTGTTTCTTCACTATGAAAACGAACATTTTCCAGCAGCATAACCTGGCCTTCGCCCAATTGATTGGCCAAGAGCTGAATGTTTTTACCAACACAGTCGGGCGCCATAATAACCGTCTGACCCAGTAATTGACTTAAGCGTGTAGCCACCGGACAGAGACTGAAGGCTGGTGCTGGTTTTCCCTTGGGGCGGCCAAGGTGGGAGGCCAGGATGACTTTTGCTCCCTGGCCAATTAAATGACGGATTGTCGGTAATGCTGCTTGGATGCGGGTATCGTCGGTAATTTCACCGTCGCTATCTATGGGAACATTGAAATCACAGCGACAGAAAACCCGCTTACCTTTAACATCGACATCTTTCAGTGATTTTTTGTTAAGCATTTTGTTCTCTCCGCGGTGAATCATGTTTTGATGACGTTGAAAAAAGTCCGATCTCCAGCGTCGCAGCATTTTGCAGAACCTCGACATACGAGATGTATGCCTTCGCCCCTGAAAAACAAGTATGTCTTGTTGATCGAAATTATTGCTGAGTCATTTTAGGTTCAGCAGTCTTTATTTTTGCGCAGCAATATAGCGGACCAGATCCACAACTCGACAAGAATAGCCCCATTCATTATCGTACCAAGTCAGGACTTTTACCATGGTTCCACCGATCACATTGGTAATCAGGGAGTCGAATGTTGAGGATGCGGCCGAGCCATTGAAATCATGTGAAACTAATGGGAGTTCACAATAATCGAGAATTCCTTTTAACTCATTTTCTGACGCTGCCCGCATCGCAGCATTAACTTCATCAATGCTGGTTGCTTTTTCGGTTTCAACAACCAGATCAACTAGAGAGACATTAGGTGTTGGGACCCGAATCGCCATCCCTTCAAGTTTGCCTTTAAGTTGTGGAAGAACCAGAGCCGTCGCTTTTGCGGCGCCGGTGGTTGTTGGGATAATATTGACCGCGGCAGCTCTGGCGCGGCGCAGGTCTTTGTGTGGCAGATCAAGAATCTTCTGATCATTGGTGTAAGAGTGAACGGTGGTCATCATGCCTCTGACAATACCGAAGTTTTCCAGCAGAACCTTGGCCACTGGAGCCAGACAGTTGGTTGTGCAGGAGGCATTGGAAATGACACTGTGTTTCGCAGGACTATACTCTGTTTCGTTGATCCCCATGCAGACAGTAATATCGGCATCTTTTCCTGGAGCGCTGATCACTACTTTTTTAGCTCCAGCAGTCAGATGTTGTGCTGCCAGGGCCCGGGCTGAAAAAAAACCGGTTGATTCGATGACAATTTCAACTCCAAGTTCTTTCCAGGGAAGCAGACTTGGATCGCGCTGGGAAAGGATTTTGATCGATTTACCGTTAACGATCAGATTGTCCCCGTCTGTTTCTACTTGTCCTGAAAAAATACCATGAACTGAATCGTATTTAAACAGATGTGCAAGTGTTTTCGCATCGGTCAGATCGTTGACCGCAACGACATCAAAATCACTGGATTGGCTCGCAATACGTAGAACATTTCTGCCGATTCGTCCAAACCCGTTAATCGCAACTTTTACAGACATTTATATCCTCCTTATAGAGTATGAAAAGAATAGTTGATCATTTCTTCAAGAATCTCAGTTATTTGATACGCTACCGAGACACTCCCTTCAAGAGTACATAAATTCATCCGATTTGCAAATCTCTTTTACCGAATATCTTTGCTGGTTTTCTTCCTTGCAGAAGGGGCCAATATTAGGTATAAGGGCAACGCTCTTGAGGGGACGAAAGGGAACAGTCAATTGCGGGTATGTTTGCTGGCTAGCGGTAGCCGCGGAAACAGTACATTGATCGAGGTCGACGGCTGTCGATTATTGATTGACGCAGGGTTGTCCGGTATAGAGACCGAGCGGCGGCTTTCTACTATGGGTTTGGCTGGTGATGATTTACACGCAATCCTGGTCACTCACGAACATCACGATCATGTCGGTGGGATCGGTCCTCTTGCCCGCCGTTATAATTTACCTGTCTATATCGATCGGCAAACCCATGCCGCCTTACCAAAACTTGGTAAGATAGAGGCTCTGCACTATTTTGCCAGCGGAGAATCTTTTTCTTTTCAAAACCTGTTAATATCACCATTTTCAACAACCCATGATGCAGTCAATCCCGTTGGTTTCACGATTCAGTCGAGTGAAGGTAAAATAGGTTTTGCGACCGATCTTGGTATGGCGACTCGTCTGGTCTCTGAACAATTAAAAAATTGTCGGGTGCTGGTTCTTGAGGCAAATCATGATGAGGAGATGCTTCAGGATGGAGCGTACCCCTGGAGTCTGAAGCAACGGATCCGCAGTCGCCATGGACATCTCTCCAATAATGAGTCATGTTTGTTGTTGAAGGACATTTGTTGGCCTGGTCTTGAGGTGCTTTTTCTGGCACATTTAAGTGAAGAAAATAATTGTCCCGATCTCGCCGGGACTGTATTTCGTAAAACTATGACCGATTGCGGTCATACCGCCGAAATTATTGTTGGACGACAGAGTAAAGCCAGTTTTTGCTTTGAAGCGAGTTCAGTGATGGTGTCATAGTTGCTGGCGTCGCAAAAAGTCCGATCTGCAGCGTTGCAGCAGTTTTCCCGGGCTTTGACCTGCCCTATGTAGGCCTGCACCACGTAATAACGACTATACCCTGTATCTTGATGTTTTTACTTAGCCAGCTTTTTTTTGCAAGACCCTCAATCTTATATCTTTTTTGGAGTAGAAATGGCTTGGAGAATCGTTGTAGGACTTAAAAAAGATGTCAAAGATGCTCGCGGTGAACAGATTAAGCGTCAGATTAAAAACCATCTGAATATTGATCTGCCTGCGGTGCGAACCCTGGATGTTTATACGTTAGATGCAATTCTCAGCGCAGAAGAGGTTGAACTGGCCGCTGCCGGTCCATTTTCTGATCCGGTTATTCAGGTGTATGCCATCAATCAACCGCTGGCAAGTGCTTTCGACATGTTGATTGAGGTCGGCTTTCGTCCCGGGGTGACCGATAATACCGGCCGCACGGCCAAGGAAGCGATTCAATATCTAACCGGGCGACCATTTACAGAAGGCGAAGCTGTTTATACCTCAACTCAGTATCTGCTCAGCGGCTTGACTGACAAAGCTATGGCAGAAAAAATTACCTCAGACTTCCTGGCGAACGGTTTGATTCAGCACTGGACAATTTTGTCAGCTGACGAGCTGGACCCTCAGATCGGCGTTCCTGCCACTGTTCCCCGGGTGGTCAGTGATAAGGCTCCGGACGTCCGTACTTTGAACCTTCAGTTGTCCGATGAGGAGCTGCTCGATATCAGCCGCCAGGGAATGCTGGCCCTGAATCTTGAGGAAATGCATAAAATTAAGGACCATGTGGCCACTCCTCACGTTGTTTCTGAGCGTCAAAAGGTTGGTCTTGGTGATGGACTGACCGATGTTGAGCTGGAAGCGTTAGCTCAATCGTGGAGTGAACACTGTAAACATAAAATTTTCTCGGCAAAAATTGAGTATGAAGATGAAGCAGGAAACCTGCAGCTGATTGATTCGCTGTTTAAAACCTACATCGTTGGTGCGACCGCTAAGGTTCGTGAGAACCTGGGTGCTGCTGATTTTTGTCTTTCGGTATTTAAGGACAATGCAGGAGTGATTGAGTTTAATGCCGATTGGAGCCTGGTTTTTAAAGTGGAAACACACAATTCTCCCAGTGCTCTCGACCCCTACGGCGGTGCCTTGACCGGCATTGTTGGTGTGAATCGGGACGGGGTGGGGACCGGCATGGGGGCGCGGTTGATTTTTAATACCGATGTTTTCTGTTTTGCCTCTCCCTTTTTCAAAAAGGAGTTACCTCCGCGCCTGTTGCACCCTCGGCGGATTTTTGAGGGTGTGGTTGAGGGGGTTGAGCACGGTGGCAATAAAAGTGGGATTCCGACGATCAACGGATCGATCGTTTTTGATGAAAGGTACGCTGGAAAACCTCTCGTTTATTGCGGCACTGCGGCACTGATGCCTCGGCTACTTCACGGGAAGCAATCTCACGACAAAAAGGTTCTGGTTGGCGATCATATCGTTATGACGGGTGGTCGGATCGGTAAGGATGGAATCCACGGCGCGACCTTCTCTTCCGAGGAGTTGCACGAGGGATCACCAGTGACAGCGGTACAGATTGGCGATCCGATTACGCAGCGAAAAATGTTTGATTTTCTGCTGATTGCTCGCGACCGCGGTTTGTATAATTCGTTAACCGATAATGGTGCCGGTGGACTCTCTTCATCTGTTGGAGAAATGGCCGAAGATACGGGTGGTTTTGAACTCCATCTGGACCGAGCGCCGCTTAAATATCCGGGTCTGCAACCCTGGGAAATTCTCATCTCTGAAGCCCAGGAACGGATGACTCTGGCGGTTCCTGCAGAGAGTCTGGCTGCTTTTATCTCTCTGGCAACTGAGATGGATGTTGAAGCGACCGACCTTGGTATTTTTACCGACTCAGGTTATTTCCACTGTCTCTACGAAGGGAAGACTGTTTCGTATCTGGAGATGGATTTTGTCCATGAAGGTGTTCCGCAGCTGGTTATCCCGGCCAAATGGCAGCCGAAAGTGTTGTCGGAACCTGACTTTGGCCAACCAGAAGATCTTGCCAATGAATTAAAGCAACTTCTGTCACGCTTGAATATCTGTTCTAAAGAATCAGTTGTCCGTCGTTATGACCATGAAGTGCAGGCGGGAACAGTGATCAAACCACTGGTTGGGGTTGTCAATGATGGACCGTCAGATGCTGCGGTATTCAGGCCCTTACTCGATTCTTTTGAGGGGGTGGTGGTTGCCCATGGAATCTGCCCCAGCTACAGCGATATTGACACGTATCATATGATGGCTTGTGCGATTGACGAAGGTCTGCGAAATTATGTCTCTGTTGGTGGCGATATTGATCATGTCGCAGGTCTGGATAACTTTTGCTGGTGCGATCCGGTAGAAAGTGCAAAGACTCCGGATGGCAGACACAAAGCCGCACAACTGGTTCGGGCGAATCAAGCGCTGTATGATTATTGCGTTGCTTACGGAGTGCCGTTGATTTCTGGTAAGGACTCGATGAAAAACGATTATCAGATTGGTGGCAATAAGATATCGATTCCGCCGACGGTTTTGTTTTCGGTGATTGGCAAAATTGCCGATGCACGAAAAGCGGTTTCGATGGATGTGAAACGCCCTGGTGATCTTGTCTACCTGCTTGGATTGACTGCAGATGAACTTGGGGGCTCAGAATATTACGCGCAACATGATGAGTTGGGCAGTCAGGTTCCACACGTTAACGCTGAGCAGGCGTTGCGCCGTTACCGCGCCCTTAACCAGGCGCAACAGCAGGGGTTGATTGCTTCTTGTCACGATTTATCCGATGGTGGCCTGGGAGTCGCTCTGGCAGAATCTGCTTTCGCCGGTGGCTTCGGCATGCAGATTGATCTTTCGCTGGTTGATACCGAAACAGCTATTCGTGAGGATAAACTGCTTTTTTCTGAAACACAGAGCCGTTTGCTGGTGACGATTCATCCTGAGCATAAAGAGGCCTTTGAGGGGATGTTTGTGACCCAGAGTCGCAATTGTATCGGTCAGGTTGCCGAAACTGCTGATCTGACTATTACCGGATTACAGGGGCAGAGTCTGATTCATCAATCACTGGACCAGTTAAAACAGGCGTGGCAAGCGCCTTTGCGGGAGATGTGAAATGGCAAAAACCGTCAAAGCGATTGTTATTTCCGGCAATGGAACGAATTGTGAACGTGAGGTTGCCCACGCTTGCAGTCTGGCTGGAGCTGAAGCCGATATTGTCCATATCTCTGAACTGCTGATGGGTCGAGTGGACTTGAATGATTATCATTTTCTCAATCTAGCCGGTGGCTTCCTTGATGGTGATGATCTCGGTAGTGCCAAGGCTGGAGCTAATCGACTTCTGCATGCGCAGGTGACCGGCAGTGCCGATTCCCTTGCAACTCAATTGCAACAGTTCATCGCTGCTGGAAAGTTGGTGATGGGGGTCTGTAACGGTTTTCAGTTACTGGTTAAGATGGGATTGTTACCCGCGATCGATGGAAACATTCAGCAGAGTTGCACCCTGACTCACAACGACAGCGGACGCTTTGAGGATCGCTGGTGTCGACTGAAAGTGAATCCAGCGTCTCCATGTGTGTTCACGCAGGGCTTGGAAGATCTCTATCTTCCGGTTAGGCATGGCGAAGGCAAGTTTGTTACGACTGATGTGAACACCCTGCAACAGTTGGAACATCACCATTTAACGGTGATGCATTACGCTGACCATCAGTTCTGTCCGACTCAGAACTATCCAGACAATCCGAATGGCAGTTTGGCCGCGATTGCCGGGATCTGTGATCAAACCGGGCGGTTGTTTGGTTTAATGCCTCATCCTGAAGCTTATACTCATCGAACCCATCACCCTCGCTGGACCCGGGAATCGTTACCCGAAGAGGGTATGGGGTTGTTACTGTATCGGAATGCAATAAACTTTATTCAAAAAGAGCTACTGTAGACGTTTTGGCTGAAGGCTATTAGGGACACATCTTCAGCCTTATCGCCTGCAGCCTAAGTATTTGAATTGCTTGACTTAAGGAGTCTTGATATTCATGTTTGATAAACTCCATGAAGAATGTGGTGTGTTCGGAATTTTCGGTCACCCTGAAGCTGCCAATCTGACTTATCTGGGCCTCTATGCACTGCAACATCGCGGTCAGGAAAGTTGCGGTATTGTTGCATCAGACGGTATTCATCTCAAGTCTCATCTTGGCATGGGGCTGGTTGCCGATGTTTTTAAGAGCGATGATATCTTTGCTACTTTGCCAGGTCGTTCTGCAATCGGTCATGTTCGTTATTCGACCGCTGGCGGCAATGACATGAAAAACTGTCAGCCGATCATGGTTGATTATTCCCGTGGCAGCATTGCTGTGGCCCACAACGGCAATCTGGTAAATTCTCCGGAATTGCGCAATGAGCTGGAAAAGAGCGGTTCCATTTTTTCGACCACCGCAGATACTGAAACCATTATCCATCTGATTGCCCGGTCTCAGTCTGATTCATTGGTTGAGCGGATCGGTGAGTCGTTGCAACAGGTAAAGGGTGCTTACAGCCTTGCTTTTCTGACTGAAACGCGGATGATTGCGGTTCGCGACCCGAGTGGATTTCGACCTTTAAGTATTGCTAAACTGGATGGTGCTTATGTGGTTTCCTCCGAGTCCTGCGCTTTTGATTTGATTGAGGCCGAATATATTCGGGAGATCGAGCCAGGTGAAATGGTTGTTATCGATAAAAAAGGGATGAAATCATACTTTCCATTTAAAGAAAAAGTCCGCAATACCCCCTGTATCTTCGAGTATATTTATTTTGCCCGTCCTGACAGTCGTATCTTTAATAGGATGGTCTACCCGGTTCGGAAAGAGTTTGGCCGTCAACTGGCGCGTCAGTACCCCGTAGACGCTGATCTGGTGATAGCTGTTCCCGATTCCGGTATGCCCGCAGCGATGGGTTATGCTGAAGAGGCGGGGTTGCCGTTTGAGTTGGGCTTGATTCGTAATCATTATATTGGTCGAACTTTTATTGAGCCACAGCAGTCAATTCGCCATTTTGGGGTTAAGCTTAAGCTCAACCCGGTTCGCGAGGTCCTTGAAGGAAAGCGGGTGGTGGTGGTCGATGATTCGATTGTGCGTGGCACCACGTCTCGCAAGATTGTAAAAATGATTCGCGATGCTGGAGCTAAGGAGGTCCATGTTCGTATTTCCAGCCCACCGACCAGCTATCCCTGTTTCTACGGCATTGATACTCCTTCGCGTAAAGAACTGATCTCTGCTTCTCATACGATTGAAGAAATTGCCCGCTACATTACTGCGGACAGTCTCTGTTACCTCGACCTCGAGGGGTTGCACACGACCCTGCGTCAGTTTGGTGATCATAAGGTTGATTTCTGTGATGCCTGTTTCAGCGGTGAATATCCGGTCAAGTTCCCGCGTTTGCAGGATAGTAATCAGTTGGGTCTTTTTTAATATAGAACATCTACTTAGATAGCAATATATAAAGTCATTTCAAGGAGTGAAACCATGAGTGTTAAAGAAGAATTAAAGGCAATTATTTGTGAATTGTCCTATGAGGAACGCGAAGTCACTCTGGCTTCTGGGCGGAAAAGCAATTTCTATTTTGATGGGAAGCAGACGACCTTGCATGCTCGCGGTGGGTTGCTAGTTGGTCAGGCTTTCTGGGCCGAAGTGAAAAAATTTAGTAAAACGATCGATGGCGTCGGTGGATTGACTCTTGGGGCTGATCCAATTGCGACAGCAACGTCCATAGCTGCACAATTGGAAGGTGTCAACGTTCATGCGTTTATTATCCGTAAAGAACCGAAAGGGCACGGCACCGGTCAATGGTTAGAGGGTCGGAAAAACCTGCCCCCAGGCTCTAAAGTCGTCATTGTGGAAGATGTGACCACAACCGGAGGCTCCTCAATGAAGGCGGTTGAACGAGCTATTGAAGAAGGGCTTGAAGTGGTTGGAATAGTTACCCTGGTGGATCGAGAAGAAGGGGCTCGTGAAGCGATTGAAGGGGCAGGGCAGGTTCTGCGGACTGTGTTTACCAAGTCTGAAGTTATTGGTTGATGGCGTATGCCTTCAACCTCTCCGCCTAGTAGATCGAAATTTGTAACTATTCAGCACCTTTGTTAATAAAGCCGGGATGGTCCCCAGGGCCATCGGGGGCTGTCCCAGCTTTACGATTTTGAAACTGTGTTGGGCCGCACCGCAAAAGTCTGGGGCAGCCCCGCTTTTGCTGAATAGTTACTGAAATTTTTGCTTAGCCATCCTACTCTTCTGCAGGAATTTTGTAAAAATCGAGCACCCCGGAAATTTCCTTGAGTGTCTTGCCATTGATATTAGTGGTATCCCCAACAACTCCAAGAATAATTCGATCAGCTCCGGTTGATTGATGAAAATCACAATCCTGTTCAACCAGAAATTGTTTGACCTGCTCCAGATTGTCCTCAGTTGCTTTTCTTTTCATAATGACAAGCATTTCAGCTGATTCCTTTCGTCTGCGTCCGTTCCAGACTTCGGCTTTCGTCAATTACCCGCTCAAACAGGCGAATGATGGCTGCATTATCCAGAGGGCCGTTATTTTCTTTTTGTATCCGGTCAAAAATCAATTTTTCCCTTTTTGGGTCATAAATTGGTAAGTCGAGTTGCTTTTTAATCTTACCAATTTCAAGAGCCAAAGCTGCCCGCTCATTGAATATACGCAACAGGTCATTGTCGAGCTGATTAATTTTTATCCGGATTGTATCGATATCCAAAATTTTATCCTTTACCTGAATTAGTGGGCACCAGGAATGATTGTGTCGCGCTGAAAATTTTCATCATCGCGTTCAGGGTAGTCGATTGTATAATGCAGCCCGCGGCTTTCATGGCGTGACAGAGCACTTTGAACAATCAGCCTGGCGACAGTGGTAATATTGCGCAGTTCAAGCAGGTCAGAGGTCAGTAGGAAATCCCAGTAATACTCATCAATTTCCCTCTGAATCAGTAGAATTCGATTCATCGCTCGTTGGAGACGTTTGTCAGAGCGAACAATGCCGACATAGTTCCACATACAGCGGCGAATTTCATCCCAGTTGTGGACAACAATGACTTCCTCGTCGCTATCAGTTGCATTACCACAATCCCAAGGGGGGACGGGTAGGTTCGGGGTCGGCTGTTCTCCGAGCCGTGCTAATGAAACTTCTGCAGCTATTTTGGCAAACACAATTCCCTCGAGCAGACTGTTGCTGGCCAAACGGTTGGCGCCATGTAAACCGGTACAGGCAACTTCACCGATAGCAAACAGATTTCGTATATTGGTTTCCCCGTTTTTGTCGGTACACAATCCGCCACAGAGATAATGGGTTGCCGGAACCACCGGAATCGGATCTTTGGTCATGTCAATACCGAAACCGAGACAGGTTTCATAAATCATCGGAAAATGATCTTTGATGAAATCGGAACCTTTATGGGTTATGTCAAGAAATACACAATCCGCACCGGATTTTTTCATTTCACTATCGATAGCTCTGGCAACAATGTCGCGTGGTGCTAGATCCTTCAGTTCGTGGTAGTCAGGCATAAAAGCATACCCGTCATCACGCTTCAGAATTCCACCTTCCCCGCGTACGGCTTCTGAGATCAGAAAAGATTTGGCTTGTGGGTGATACAGGGTGGTCGGGTGGAACTGCATAAATTCCATGTTGGCAACATCGGCTCCAGCCCGCCAACCGATGGCTATTCCGTCACCGGTCGCAATGTCAGGGTTACAGGTGTAGAAATAAACCTTCCCCGCACCGCCGGTTGCGAGGACGGTAAACTGAGCACCAAAAGTGATAACATCCTTGTTTTTTATATCCAGAACGTAGGCTCCAAGACAATGATTTCGGGAAAGCTTCGTTTGTGAAACTTTACCTTCGGTGATGAGATCAACCGCAATATGGTGTTGGTAAAGGGTGATATTGGGATGATTGAGGGCTGCTTCAACCAAGGCTCGCTCAATTTCTCGACCGGTGGCATCTTTGGCATGGAGAATACGTCGATGACTATGTCCGCCTTCGCGTGTCAGGTCATATAGATTATCTTCCTTGCGGCTGAACTTTACCCCCCAATCGATCAGGTCATGAATCGCTGGAGGACCGGCTTCAACGACCAGGTCGACAATCTGGGGGTCAGAAAGATAGGCGCCAGCAACCATTGTATCTTCGGCATGGGAGGCAAAACTATCTTCAGCGGAGAACACCGTCGCAATACCACCCTGAGCTAGCTGGGTGGCTGAAATGTCGATATCGCGCTTGGTGACAAGTGAGACAGTTCCGCTGTCAGCTACCTTTAAAGCATAGGAGAGTCCCGCAATTCCGGTACCGATAATCAAGAAATCCGTTGTGACTTTCATAAATGTTACCATCTCCTCGTTGAGGGAAATTTGAACGGCATTATCTGTCCCAGATCCAGTGTTGTCAAGCGTTTCACCCTTTACTTGACATAAGGGTCAACAAAAGGTTATAGAACGCTCATGTTTATCCTCTTTCGCCTCATACCAACCCTTGTGCTGTTGACGTTGATACTGACTCCAACCACTGTACCGGCTGGGATCTACCGCTATGTTGATGAGCATGGTCGTGTTCATTTCACCAATGTGCCAACGACCAATAAATTTCTTTTTTACCGAAGCGAAGGGGAAAAGTATCAACTGGAATCACTCATTACCCATTTCGCTGAAAAATTCCAGCTTGACAGGTCGCTTCTTAAGGCGGTTATTAAGGTGGAAAGTAATTTCAATCCACAAGTTGTTTCAATCAAGGGAGCGCAGGGGTTGATGCAGCTTATGCCGGAAACCGCTCGGGAGATTGGGGTGAATAATCCCTTTAACCCCTCTGATTCAATCTATGGCGGGTCATTTTATTTGCGTAAAATGCTTGATTCTTTTGACCTGAACTTGGATTATGCACTGGCGGCCTATAATGCCGGGCCTAATGCTGTACGCAAATATGGTGGTATTCCTCCTTATGAGGAGACCCAGAATTACGTTAAGAAGGTGAAGCATTACTTCGATTTTTATTCACGTTCAGAGGGGACTTTCTGATGGCTCGTGATACCCGATTATTGAATCTACCGAATATTCTGACCCTGTCGCGGATTGCAGCCGTGCCGATTGTGGTCTTTTTACTGATGTTTGAGTCAAAACAAAGCTGTTTCTGGGCAGCAGTGGTTTTCACTGCGGCAGCCATCACCGACTGGTTGGACGGTTATCTTGCACGTAAATGGGGCATCGTGACCATCCTCGGGAAATTTCTTGATCCATTAGCCGATAAGCTGATCGTCATGGCGGCTCTGATTATGTTAATTCCTCTGGATCGGGTTCCGGCCTGGGCAGTTTTCGTGATTCTTGCCCGCGAACTCATTGTTTCCGGCATCCGCTCGATTGCTTCATCTGAAGGGATCGTCATCGCTGCCAGCGATCTCGGTAAGTACAAAACCATTTTTCAAATGATTGCCATTGTTGGGTTGTTGTTGCATTATCGCTATTACTGGTTCTTCGGGGTGCAATTTGATTTTCTCTATCCATCACTCCACAATGCCGGCATTTTTATTTTCTATATTTCACTATTTCTCACTGTTTGGTCGGGTGGCGATTATTTTATGAAATTTTTCAAGGTTTTTGCAAAAAAGTAACTTGTTGATATTTATAGATTTTTACATATTTAGAAAATAGAAATTTTTATTGACACCCGATAAGCCGTTTTGCTATACATACATCCGCTCGTTACGGCGAGCTATTTGAGCGGGAATAACTCAGTGGTAGAGTGCAACCTTGCCAAGGTTGACGTCGCGAGTTCGAATCTCGTTTCCCGCTCCAAGAAATTCAAGCGATCAGGTCAATGACCTGATCGCTTTTTTTTGTTTACATTCGGTATCTTGCCGAGGTTGTATCCAAATTACTCAACGTTATCGAAAGAGCAGTACTCTCAATTCTTTACTGGAATACTGTAGTCTGTGCCTTCCCTGTGCCATACTGGTGCCAAGTTTCTGATTTGCCTTTTGACACTATCCTGAAAAATGAATGCAACCTAGTGATCGTATGTTTAATCCGCAAGACTTACTGTGAACACATATATATATTTATTAATTTCATGTTTGTTGAATCCAAGCCTGCGTGAGATGTTGTTTACATGATTGTGCTGTTGGCTTGTGTCTACGCTGAGTATGTCAAATTGGCTAAACTTTGATAAAAGTACAATTATCATGCAGGAGGGGGCATGTCTCTCTCTTGTTTGAAGGCTCTCGCAATACTACACCCCCCCTCCGTAGCATTGTTGAGAGCCTTCTTCTATTCTCGGGCTTGAAGGCTGCATTTGATTACATTCGGGTGATCACACATCACTCCCAAAATTTAGTTAAATTTGCAATTTTCACCATCTGCCTATTCAGTCAATTTTACCCTTCCAGAAGGTCTAAGATTTGAAATTTCGTCAGTCTCAAGTTTCTGTGTTTGTTACTGAAGCCTTGACAAAAAATAAAAATACGGCTTGAATAACGTGAGTTTGTGATTTCGATTCATTGGGGGGAAGAGTGGAAAGAAAGACATACAAACAAAATCTGAACACCGCAGAACCGGTATCAACCTGGTTGGCGGTGTTTTTTGTTTAAAGGGCGAATATTGGCGAGGGGGTATGAATGGCGCTGGCAGTGGGTATTTCCTCAGGAAAACCGCTGGAAAAACAGAACGACCGGAGAAGAGGGGCGACACCATATACACGAAACTCTTCT
>JASJGU010000347.1:0-3235 GCA_033791385.1 Desulfuromusa sp. | reverse complement strand
ACATCGCATATGGAAGTATGTTATGCCTGTCAGCCCCGTATGTTTTCCAACAAACTGAACATTAACCACTTTGATCCTGCGGAAAGAGGAAAGGCTCTTGGCATGATGAAAAGTGGTATCGATGAAGCTTACGACATAGGGGCTTCCTGCGCCAGGGTCTTTTCAGGGAAACACCCCGGAGCGGAGAAAAAGGAAGATGCAAAAAAAATACTCATCGATTCCCTGATGCAGGTTTGTGAGTTCACCAAATCCCAGGGTGATATGAAACTGTATATGAAAGTGTTCGATTACGATATCGATAAATGCTTTCTGATTGGCCATTTTCAGGATGCAGCCGATGTGGCAGCAGAGGTGTGCAAGGAATTCGATAATTTTGGCGTGCTTGCCGATCTCTCCCATTTTCCGCTATTACGTGAAAAACCCGAAGATGCCATACCGCTGGTCAAGCAGTTCCCCATGCATTTTCATATTGGTAACTGTTCTTTCAAAGACCGGAGGCATCCAACGTATGGAGACAGGCAACCACGTTTCGGCCTTCCAGGCGGCGAAATTGACACACCGCAGGTTCGCGACTACTTCAAGCTCCTGCTTGATCTCGGGCTGCTCGATCCCCAAAACAGACCAGTTCTCAGTGCTGAAGTTCGCCCACTGCTCGCTGGTGAATCATCAGAAACGGTTATTGCCAATACAAAACGAGTTATCAAGGAAGCATGGGCAATGGTATAAACAGTAAGACAATCCGGGTCAGGATTCAGCCGGCATAAAAAAATGACGGTGAGACCTAAACTTCAACGTAGGGCAGGTGGTAGTTGACAGGATAAGAAAAAGAACGAATTCTACAGTACTGACAATTCTCGTAACTTTAAGCCTCAGTGTAAGCGCATTTGGTGCTGATTATCCCTCTAAACCAGTACAGATGCTGATTCCATTCGGAGCTGGCGGATCTGCCGATTCCATGGGTAGAATGATCGCCAAGGCAGCTGAGAAGCATCTTGGACAGAATATCGTGGCGGTCAACAAACCTGGAGCAGGCGGTGCAATCATGATGACCGCGCTAAAAGAGGCTAAGCCGGATGGCTACACGATAGGCTGGGGTTCCACAGGTATGTTGACCGCTACAAATATCGGCAACGTCCCCTTTAAGCATGATGTCTTCACACATGTTGCACGGATCGGTTACAGCGGAATGCCGATTGCAGTTCGGGCAGACGCTCCTTGGAATACGTTTGAAGAATTTGTGGCCTACGCCAAGGAAAATCCTAATAAAATAAAGGTTGGCAACGCAGGTACCGGCAGTGCGACCCACCTGACACCGATCCTCATCGAAAAGGAACTGGGCCTGAAGCTCATTCACGTCCCTCTTGGCGCAAAACGTAGGGTACCGAGTCTTCTGGGTGGTGAAGTTGATGCTATCTGTGTGCCGCTGCCGGAAGTCGCCGCGCAGGTACAGGCCGGCAAAGCAAGAGTACTGGTCATGCCGACTGAACAAAGAGATCCGGCTTTTCCGGACGTTCCGACAATGAAAGAGCTAGGCTACGACGTTGTTATAGACCTCTTCCGTGGAATCAGTGTTCCAAAAGGTACACCTGACGATGTAGTTGCAAAGCTGGCAGCAGCCTTTGAAAAGGGTGCTCAGGAACCTGAGTTTGTCGACTTTGCCAATAAGAACAGTTTCAACATCGCCTTCATGGGCGGTGAGGAATTCAACGCCTATATCCTTCCCATGGATGACAAAATTGCCAAGGTCATGACTGAAAGCGGCCTGAAAAAGTAGTAACCCATTTATTCGGGGAGGTCGTACCATGGATGGTCCCCTCCCCGTCTTCAGAAAGGTTGAAAGTACCATGCGCCTTGCGAATATCATCATATCGATCACCCTATTGGTTTTCTCTGGGTTTTACGCGGTATTGATTGCCAGACTCCCATCCCGAGATCTGCCTCATACGCTGGGTGCTGCGTTTGTCCCATCGGTTTTGGCAGGATTGCTGGCAATACTGAGCATGATGCTGCTTGTCGGCACTATAGCATCCAAAAATGACGACACTCCGGTTGTCCTGCCGAAAAGAGATCTGTTTGGCATTACCGGACTTCTGCTCCTGATTGCTCTCTATGTCAAGCTGATGGGCTATTTCGGATTTATCCCCGTCTCTATTGTATTTCTGGGAATATTGACGTGGGTTGCCGGCTCAAGGAAACCTCTTGGTGTTGCCATTTTTTCCATAACAACCACGACTATTGTATATCTACTGTTTCAGAAATTTTTCGCTGTTCAACTTCCTGCGGGAATCTTTTTTTAGATAGGGTCGATCCATGGATATGGCATTGGCTGCACTGGCTGACGTACTTCAGTTTAAAAACATTTTAGCCAGTATGGCAGGGGTTTTCTTCGGGCTTTTCATTGGGGCAACTCCTGGTCTGACCATCAGTCTGGGTATGGTGTTGCTGCTCCCCCTGACGTTCGCTCTAAGTCCGGTTACAGCTTTTTGTCTGCTGCTCGGCCTTTACTCCTCAGGTTTTACCGGAGGCTCAATTTCGGCGATTCTTCTGAATATTCCGGGCACTCCCTCAGCTGCGGCGACCGCCATTGACGGTCATGCCATGGCAAAAAAGGGCAGGGGCGGGGAAGCGATCGGCATCGCAGTTACCGCCTCCTTCTTCGGCGGTATGTTCAGTCTGGTCTGTCTCGTCCTTATCGCCCCAACCATCGCAAAACTAGCCTTGAGATTTGGTGCACCGGAGCTCTTCGCTCTTGTGCTGCTGGGATTGACACTGATCTGCAGTTTCGGACAGAAGTCAATCGTCAAGGGCATGATCGCTGGTATAATCGGGCTTATCTTTATGACCGTTGGTCTTGATCCTATGGTTGGGACTCCACGATTTACGTTCGACTCTGTTAATCTGCAGGCAGGCATCTCTTTTCTACCGGCATTAATCGGTTTGTTCGCCATTCCTCAGATTATCAGCGGCATCATTTCCGGTGTCAGGGTGATCCCTTCGTATCATGGCAAGGTTGCAGGATTTTTTCCAAAAGTTCGGGATTTATTGAAACTGACCAAAACGATGATTCTTGGCGCTGTAATTGGAACAGGTGTCGGAGCAATTCCGGGTGCAGGCGGGCCCATTGCTGTTTTTCTGAGTTACGACTATGCCAGCAGGTTTTCAAAGAATCGCAGCGAATTCGGTAACGGAGAACCGGAAGGAGTCGCGGCTCCTGAATCGGCCAACAATGGAGTTG
>JASJGU010000346.1:0-3778 GCA_033791385.1 Desulfuromusa sp. | reverse complement strand
ATCAAACCATTTTACTGTACCTGTACTCATAACCTTGCTTCCTTAATAAATTAAATAACTATTTTCTATCCTTACATCCTGCCTTCCGGCAGAATTCTTTAACAACAATTACGCGCTAAAAAAAGCTCATATTGCTATTTTTTCTTCTTTACATTGCTTTTTTAGGGCCGTAAAAGAGCGAGTGTACCACGGTTGCCCTACATAAGAGGCATTTCCCATGCTGAAAATGTATTAACAGTGGTCTTAAATTCCCTTTAATTTCGCTATTTTGATTGTTAGACCACCCGTCAATCAGTGGAATGAAAGTCCAATCCCGCCCGCCCGGTACTTCTAAAACGTGTTAACTTGCCACACAATAAACAAAACGAATTAACAAACTGAATGCCAAATCCTGAGCCCGGAAAACAAAAAGGCAGCCGCAAAGGCTGTCTCATAATCACCCTGACCATAAGTTTTGTAATCGCTTCAGGGTTCTACTTCCTGACTGCGGGTATACGGGATGCCAAGCACATTGAGCAAACCCTGGTCGATCGATTCGGTTGGGCGGAAGAATACACACCACCCCTCGACGGTTCGATTGAGTTGCAGCGGATAGAAGCATTTATTCGCGTGCGTGAAGCCGTGCAGCCTGATTGCGCTGACTATCAGGCTGTCCTGGTAAGTATCAATAATCTCGATAAGCTTGAAACCGACCAGGAAAGCTCTCCATCAGAGGCTGCTTCCACCGGTTTACAGGGTTTAAAAAGTGCATTCAGTGCCGGCCCCAGAATGGTGAAGTTTTCGACGACCCGTAACCAGGCGCTTTTGGTTGAGGAGATGGGTCTTGGTGAATACCTGTACATTTATCTGACCACCTATGGTGAACAACTTGCCAGGGAGTCGGTTTCAGACTTTTCAAACATGGAGGAGGCCTATGTCAGTGAACGGGCCCGCAAGGAATACGCACAAATTCTGACTAATCAATTGCTGGCCTTGCAAGCTGGCGAACAACAATCCTCTTCCCCGGCCCTGGTCACCGACCTGCAGGTGGAAATTGAAGCACTGACCAATGGCTCGCATACTTCCCCCTGGCCGAATGGTCCGGTTGGCAAGGCTCGAGAATCGCTAGCCCCCTACCTTCAGCACTTAACTAGCCTTTATTGCTCTGGTATCGTCAAAATAGAATTATTACAAAAAAACCGGGGTTTTCAGCTGGAAGGTTAATTTCCAGGCAAACTTAAGCCAAATCAAAGCGTATCCCCCCAAGTGGCAGACAACGCCCGTCTGCTTTAAAAGGAACAACACAATGCTGAAGTATAGACCCCTGCAACTTTGTATATGTTTTGCAGTTTTTACCCTGTCAGGATGTTCGGAGCCTGCAGAACCTGTGACTGAGCAATCTACGCCCGTGTCAGTCGCCGCCGAATCAGTTGCCGCCGTGACAAATGATGCTCCTCCCGGTCAACTCGACAGTTCGGTGTCTCCAAGTCACTACCGTCTTGAACTCAAAATCGATCCATCCCGGGAGACATTCGAAGGCACAACCGCCATTGACGTAGTTTTCAATCAGTCCGTTGACAGTTTCTGGTTGCATGGCAAAAACCTGGAAGTCACCGAAGCCTGGTTGATGACGGCAGATTCCAGGCGCATTGATGCCAGCTATGAGCAACGCCTGGATTCAGGGGTGGCTCTGGTTTCATTTGCTGAACCAGTAGCAGCAGGTACCGCGAGTCTGCATTTCATTTACAGCGCGCCCTTTAACACCTCGGTCAATGCCTTGTTTAAAGTTGTGCGGGATGAAGAATCCTACGCGGCCTCTCAATTTGAGCCGACTGGAGCAAGACAGTTGTTTCCTGGTTTCGACCAGCCTGAATTTAAAGTCCCGTTTGACCTGGTACTGATTACACGCGCCAACGATGTGGTGGTGACAAACACGCCCGAAGCATCTGTCGAAGACCTTGGCGACGGTTATGTGAAGCACGTTTTTGAAACAACGCGTCCATTGCCAACTTACCTGCTGGCATTTGCCGTTGGACCTTACGACCTCGTCGATCATGGAATGATTCCACCGAACAGTGTTCGTGACCGCGAGGTTGCACTAAGAGGAGTTACCGCCAAAGGCATGGGTAACCGCATGCAGTATGCACTCAAAAACACCGACGGTATCCTGACAAAGCTCGAAGAGTATTTTGGTACACCCTACCCGTACAAAAAACTGGATCTGATTGCTGTTCCTGAGAGTTTTGGCGGTGCCATGGAAAATCCGGGTGCCATTACTTATGACGAATACCTGATACTGCTTGATGAAAATTCACCCGCAGATCAACGTCGTGCTTATGTCAGTGTGCATGCACATGAGCTTGCCCACCAGTGGTTTGGCGACCTTGTCACACCGGTTTGGTGGAATGACATCTGGTTAAACGAGGCGTTTGCCACGTGGATGGGAAACAAGGCCGCAGATGCTTTTTGGGCCGATGGTGAGTTCGAACGTTCATCTTTACGAGGTGCTCTCGGTGCGATGGATAGTGATTCACTGGCCGCCGCCCGCCAGATACGTGAACCGGTAACCTCTACCGAAGCAATTGCTGACGCATTCGATGGCATTACTTATCAGAAAGGCGGTGGCGTCCTGGCCATGCTGGAGCGATATGTTGGCGAAGAAGGATTCCAGGCCGGTGTACGTCTGCACATGCAGCGTCATGCAGATGGTACTGCCACTGCAGAAGATTTCATGGCCTCACTTGCTGAAGGTTCCGGACGCACCGAGCTGATCCCGGCATTTGAGTCTTTTATAGAGCAGCCCGGTGTGCCACTGGTTTCAGCATCGGTCAACTGTGAGGACGCACAAAATCCAATGCTGGACCTCAGCCAAAGCCGTTATGCCCCGCTGGGTTCATCTATTGACCCCCAGTCCGGTGAGTGGCAAATACCTGTTTGCGTCAGCTATGACGATGCCGGCACACAAAAAAGTACCTGCGCCATGCTGAACGAAGGCAGTAAATCGATCAAGTTGGATTCAGGCACCTGCCCCAGCGGTCTGCACCCGAATGCGGACGGCGCCGGTTACTACCGTTTCTCACTGGATGAATCCTGGTGGGAAGGTCTGATTGCCGATTTACCAAATCAGCCAGCCACCGAAGCGCTGGTTTTGGCAGATAGCCTGGGTGCTGCCTTCAATGCTGGAAAAATGCCGGGTAAAACCTATGTATCCGGATTGGGCGCGTTGATAAATCACGATGCCTGGGATGTCGTCGATGCAGCTATGGGACAACTCGAACAATTGACCAACATCGTTGACATCAATCAACTGGGAACAGTTGAGCAGGCTTTTCGTGAAATGGCTCAGCCGCGATTTGCCCGGCTTGCCGGTTCCGAGGATATGAGTTCAGAATTGTTGCAACAACGCATGCAACGATTTTTAATTGTCATCGCGAAAGATCAGGCGATGCGCAAGCCACTTGCCATTCAGGCCGCGGCCAGAATTGGTTTGAATGGTGACCCTGATCCTTCGGCGGTTCCGGTAAACGAACTTGAGACCGTATTGAGTATCGGTGTACAGGATCTCGGTGAAGCATTTTTCGACTTATTGCTTGAGCAGGCTATAAGCTCAGAAGACTCGTCATTCCGGCAGGCGGCCACGGGCGCCCTGGCGCGTGTTGAAGATCCGGTCCTGGTTAAAAAGCTACAAAATGCTGTATTGACGGGTGCATTCAAGGGTGCCGAGGCTGTCGGTATCATGTTTCGGCAGATGGCTAGAGTGGCCACCACAGAGCTTACCTATGCCTGGATAACGGAAAAT
>JASJGU010000345.1:0-6207 GCA_033791385.1 Desulfuromusa sp. | reverse complement strand
GATTCCCCCCCTCTGAAAAGGTTTTCTATTGAGGGGAAGTATACCCCTTATTGAAAAATAAGGGAAATTTAAGTATTAAAATGGGCAGGCTATTCGTAGAATCTTGATGCATTGCTAGTAACTGAGTGAAACTTCATAACCTAACCTATTCTTCTTATACATTTAACCTGGAGGCATCCATGTCAGTCAATAAAGTGATTCTGGTTGGAAATCTTGGTAAAGATCCTGATTTGCGCTACACCCCGTCCGGTACTGCAGTTGCGACATTCTCGTTGGCAACAACGGAGCGATACAAGGATCGTGACGGCAACAGGCAAGATAAAACCGAGTGGCACAATATTGTCGCTTGGCGACAACTTGCTGAGATTTGCGGCAAGTATCTCCACAAGGGCAAGCAGGTTTATATCGAAGGGAAAATCCAGAACCGCTCTTACGATGATCGTGACGGAAATAAACGTTATATCTCTGAGGTTATTGTTGATCAGATGCAGATGCTTGGTGGGCGTGATGATAAACAGAGCAGCGGGGGCGGCGCTGGCAACAGTTCTAATCAAGGGGCTCAAAGCTATAATAAAGGTCAGGACGATAGCAGTGGCCAGCAAAAGGGCGGTGGTTTTGAAGAACCGGAATTTAATCCAGACGATGAGATTCCATTTTAGCCGAACCTGTGATTCATTGAAGTTGTGTGAAAAAGAAAAAAGGGAACCGCTCCGGGTCCTTTTTTTTAGAGCTTTGAGGCAATAATGGCCGAAACAATTCAAGACCTAAAACTGAAACTTAATCAACTCACGGGAGAAAATCGGGAGTTGCGTCAACGGTGTGAAAATTTTGAATTGACACAGTCGGCACTTGAACAAGTTGTTGCAGAGAGCGGCAGGAGGCAGCTTCATGCTGAGATGACCAGCATGGCGTTTGAACAAGCTTTCGAAAAAGTTACTGATGCCATGTGGGTGCTCAGTGACGAAGGTATCGTTGTTCGAGCCAATGATGCCATGTTGCAATTACTGGGCACCTCTTCCGAAAATGTTGTCGGGAAGAATTGTGCCGATCTGCTGAACTATGGCCATTGTCAGAAAGATTCCTGCCCGCTTAAGGTTGCTGAAACAAAAATAAAACGGGAGTATGACGTTCAGCTGCTGACTAATTCTGAACATTATATCCTCAGCGTTGCCCCACTCACAACAATTGTCGGGTCTGCCGGTATCGTCAGCCAGTTTAAAAACATCACCGACCGAAAACTGGCAGAACAAAAACTGGCTGAACTAAATGACACTTTAAAGGAGATGGCATTGATCGATGGGCTCACTCAAATAGCCAATCGACGTCGATTTGATGAGATTCTTGTGCAGGAATGGAAAAGGCTCAGCCGTGATAAAAAACCGCTTTCATTATTGATTGCAGATATCGATTTTTTCAAAAAATTCAACGATCATTACGGTCATCAGGCAGGGGATGATTGCCTGCGTCAGGTGGGGAAAGCTCTTGCCAACACGGTTCTCCGACCAGCAGATTTGGTTGCCCGCTACGGTGGTGAAGAATTTGCCCTGATCTTACCCGAATCCGACCTGAAAGGAGCCTTGCATGTTGGCACCCGGGTATTGGAAGAAATTGCAGGGTTGGCGGTTGAACACTTGCACTCGGATATCTCTGAATTTGTCACGATAAGTGTGGGTGCAGCAACCCTCGTTCCTTTGCAGAATCAGACACCTGCAGAGCTGATCGCATTGGCAGATAGGGCTCTGTACCAGTCGAAAAGTGAAGGGCGAAACCGAATTACATCAGCCATGTGAGCAAAGTACTCAGCATTATAGCTAATCCGGACGATGGATTCCCTCTTGAGGCCTACCTTAAATTTGTAAACCAATAGAGCCCCGTAGACCGCGAGTCTGCTGGGCTATTTATGTGACCGTGTTGTAATTCGATCGTACGGAAATAACTGAGCCCGCCGGAGACATGTTCTCCGGCGGGCTTTTGTTGATACGAGTTGCTGGCGAGATTTATTTGAATTTCAGCGCGGTATGACACATATGGTTGATTTGGCTGTTATCGAAGACTGCGATGCCGAAGCTGTAGTCTTTACTCAAATTCACTTGGCATTGTGCAAGCATACTGGAAAGTTCAATCTTTATCAAAGTTTTAGGGTTTATTTCTCCATCAATCTAAATGTTTCCTGTGCTAGAATCGTAGTTTTGTTGTCTGGACAGTGCCCGGAAATTTATGAATTTATTATGCCGCTTAACTAATCAGAGGTTAAAGGTATGCAAGTCAAACTTAAATATGGAAAATCTGGAATCGAGCTAAATTATTCTGCAACCCCTAATTTCCAGGGCGTTCTTTACCCCAAAGCGGTCAAGCCTTTGGCTGACCCTGCAGATGAACTGAAAAAATCCCTGGAAAACCCTATTGCTTCAGCTTCTTTACAGGAGATTGCAACAGGCCGGAAAGATGCCGTTATTGTCATTAGCGATATTACCCGCCCGGTGCCGAACCGCCTGCTATTACCGGGAATCCTTGAGCCGTTGGAAAGGGCTGGAGTGCCGCGTGATTGCATTACTATTCTTGTCGCAACCGGAATCCATCGTCCCAATGAAGGTGAGGAACTGATTCAACTGGTCGGGCGGGAAATTGCTGAAAACTATCGGGTTATCAATCATTTTTCGCAGCAACAGGATGACATGGTTCTGGTCGGTCACGTTGGGGATGGAGTCCCGGCTTACGTCAACAAGCACTATGTCAATGCGGATCTGAAGATTTTAACCGGTTTTATCGAGCCGCACATGTGGGCCGGGTTTTCCGGTGGGCGTAAATCGATTTTGCCGGGAATCTCTTCAGTAGAAACTTTGAAATACATGCACGGTCCGGAAATGGTTGCACATCCCAAAACTGCTTATGGCGTACTGGAGGGGAACCCCTTCCATGAAGCTGGGTTGGAAATTATGCAGAAAGCTGGCGCCGATTTTGTCGTCAACGTCACTCTGGATACAGATAAGCAGGTCACAGGAATCTTTGCCGGTGATCCGGTCACGGCGCATCTACAAGGTGTCGATTTCCTTGCCCGACATTGTGTGAAAACTCTCGACCAACCGCTCGATTTCGTTGTCACCACCAACGCCGGGGCTCCGCTCGACTGTAATTTATATCAAAGTGCGAAGGGGTTATCCGGAGTTTCCGGGGCGACCAGAGAGGGCGGAGTGATTTTGATTGCAACCGAATGTCCAGAAGGGTTCGGTAGCCAAGAGTACCGTGAGGTGTTTGAGCATGCCACCAGCCCCGAAGTTTTTATCGAGAAAATTATGAACAAGGAATTTTTCGTATTGGATCAATGGTGTGCTCAGGAAACTTATCAAGTGCGGTTGAAAAATGAGATCTGGGTTTATACTGATGGAATCGATGTGGATACTCTGGAAAAATTCCACCTTCAACCGGTCAGCAACTTGGAGAATGCAATTGAGCAACTTCTGACGCGCTTCGGTCGTGATGCTCGTTGGGCTATTGTTCCGGATGGGCCGATGCTGATTCTGCGGGTGGCATGAATATTTTATTGAAAAACGGTTCTTTTCTTTGACTTGTCGATGTAGTTAGTTTAAGTTAACTATGATTGGCTAATCTTGTCGCTAAGATAACTTGGTGGAGTGTTTGTGAAGTCAAAAAAGAAAATTCTTATTGTTGATGATGAACTCTTTTTCAGAGAGATCCTGAAAGATTCTCTAAAGGATCGTTATGACATCATAGAAGGTATAAACGGTGAAGAGGCCATTATTCTTGCCGTTGCGCACCAGCCAGATCTGATCATTTTGGATGTGGAAATGCCGATCAGAGATGGGATAGACGCGTGTAAGACCCTTAAGGAAAAGCTTGAGACAAGAGGAATCCCGGTCGTCCTGTTCACTTCACTTTCAAAGAGCAAAGATACGATTCTTGGTTTAAAGGCTGGTGCTGATGATTACATCACTAAACCGATATGCCTTCCTGAAATCAATGCCAGGATTGACGCTCACCTACGGACAAAAGACTATTATGCAGACCTGGAGCATAAAGATCTGCTTTTTTTGTTGGAACTTTCAGAGAATGTTTCTGCAATTAGAAATCCGATGGCGATACTCCGTCTTATTGTTGAAAAAATGTCGGATATCACCGATGTCGCACGCTGTTCCATCGTTAGTGTCAACGCTCAGGGAGAAGCCTTTGTCAAGGCCAGCAGCGATCAGGTTGGCAGTGAAGAATTGTTACTAGATTTAGACAAATATCCGGAAATCAGGAAATCGTTTGAATCCAAACAATCTATTGTCGTAAACGACATTGCAAATGACCCTTTAATGGCGTCCGTCCGACAATATACAGAGTATATTGACTACGGTTCTATTGTTGTCATTCCGGTGATTAAAAAAGAGGTGGTCATTGGAACATTTTTCTTAAGGACAAATTCACCATTAAAAAATGGCATTACAAAAAGGATCTGTAAATTGTGTCAGTTGTTAGCGAACATTTTAGCAAATGCTTTGGAAAATGCGATTCTTTTTGAGTCAATGAAAACTGCACAAGAATATTTTGAGGACATGTCGATTCGCGATGGCTTAACAAAGCTCTACAATCACCGCCATTTTTACAACCGTCTTGAAGAAGAATTCAGCCGTGCTGACCGGCATAACACACCGCTTTCTCTGGTTTTCTTTGACATAAATGATTTTAAACTGATTAATGACGCCCATGGTCATACCCATGGCGATAAAGTCCTTGAGCAAGTTGGACAATTGATCAAGTCAGTCGCCAGAAAGAGCGATATCCCGGCACGTTATGGTGGAGATGAGTTTGCCGTGATTCTCCCAAATACAACCGTCGAAAGTGCCCATGAGATGACAATGCGGTTACGCTCAATTATTCAGGAACATAAATTTGAGAATCTGAATGGCGAATTTATTTCCATTAGTACGGGGGCTGCTACCCTTGATGGCAAGAATATTCAGTCCTTTACTCAGCTTGTCCATCTTGCTGATGAGTCGATGTACCAGACAAAATCTCAGGGAAAGAATACCGTTAATCAAACCTGACAGCAGTTCGCTTCCTGATTTAATTGTAATTATTCAGCACATCTGTTAGTAACGCCGGGACTGTCCTCAGGATCATCGGGGGCTGTCCCGGTTTTGCTGAAGATTCCCCCAAATATACATATCCAGAACATAAAAAAGGCCCAATCAGAAAATTGATTGGGCCTAAAGTTTTATCTGTGGACTCGTCGGATCAGCTTCTAGGAGCCTGTCAGGCTATCCAGATTTTTTCTAAAGAGCATCAGTCAGGCGTATTTCCGTCCACGCAGCTTCTGCATCACAGCGTTGCTGATCCCATCCCAGTTCTGTTGCCATGAGTTCCAATGTCCTGGGCACTGCTTGTTTGGCTGCTTCGGTATCCAGCAGCGCTAAAGGCATGCGCCGGGCCAAAACATCAATCACCCGTTCGGCCAGTTCATAGCGTGCGGCATAGAGAACTTCTGCCTCAATTACCGGGTGGTTTTCAACCAGGTGTGCAGCGTAACCTTTTAATGATAGTTCGGCTACTTTAATGGCCTGATCACCGTAGGTTCGATTCAGATAAGCTGCGATGTCAGGGGTGAAACCATACTTTTTGCTCAGTTCAATGTCGCCATTTTCGTTGTAGTCAACACTGCCTAAGATGGCTAATTGTTCGGTTTGGCAAGTCGGTTTTGGCGCGGCCAGATTGAACCGCTGTAACGCATGATCCACGGTATCTAGAGCCATTTTGCGGTAAGTTGTCCATTTGCCACCAGCGATGGTCAACAAGCCATCTTTACTATCCTCTATCACGTGGTCACGGGCTAACTTGGCGGTATCGGTCGCTTTGGGATCGGAAACCAGTGGTCTCAATCCCGACCAGACTGCTTTCACGTCAGATTTGCTGACCTGCAGATTGAAATAGCGGGTGACATGACGCAGCAGGTAGTCAATTTCTTCATTTAATGGCCGCGGATGTTCAGTCACTTCTGCCGGTTCATCTGTGGTTCCAACCAGGGCGTGGTTCTCCCAAGGAAGAACAAAGAGGACTCGACCATCTTCCGTTTCGGGGATCATCAATCCGGTATCGGGCGGCGCAAAGCGCTTGTCCAGAATAATATGAATGCCAGTGCTGGCGGTAAGAACTTTGGGTGCATCCGGGTTATCCATCATCCTGATCTGATCGACAAACGGACCGGTG
>JASJGU010000344.1:0-2714 GCA_033791385.1 Desulfuromusa sp. | reverse complement strand
GTCTGATTGCTCCAAAGCAGCCATTTGAATATCATTGGTGATGGCTAGGTGTCAGGATTTTTTGCAGGCCAATTACATTTTGTTTCATAGTGTTTGAGAAAAGTGGTTTATAGACGTCAAAACAGGATAAACCGGTTATTGAAATATACTGGAACCAGTGGAGTAGCTCACTGTATCCCCCAACAATTTCACCAGCTCGTGGGCCGCCAAGCTGGGATAATTACAGTCAGGTTGAACCGATTGATGACATGGATGAGCCTGTTCCAGATTATGAATTCAATCAATGTGTTTCCTTGTGAGCAATTAAACAATCTTTATTTTCTGGTCATACTGCAATATTCTGAATTTGCTTGTATGCTATTTCTCGCTCTGAAATAGGAGGGATTCAGAAAAAAATGACTATTTCAATCTTTCAACTCAATTTTTCTGAATATTTAATCCACCTCTGAACTGATCTGAACCAAACAAAACGAAAAGATTGTTAACGTATAGATTGAAAAGTGTCATTGAATTTCCTTATATCCACTCCTATTGTTGATTAAATGGGCATCTATCCATCAAGCTGCCAGTTGTTTTCCACAGACACGATTGGCAGGTACTGCGATATCCATCAGTTTCGGGTTATCAAGCTCAAGCCCGTTCATTAGGTCAATGTAGTCTTGCTTGCAATTGATCTGCAGGCGGGGATTGTGTTGCTTCTCTTCACCAATGCTACTTGCTGTCATGCCGTTATAGTCATGCGCCGGATACACCAGCGTATCCTCGGGCAGTGTCAGCAACTTGCCGAACAGACTGTCATACTGGGCAGCAGGATCGCCGTTCTGGAAATCAGTGCGCCCGGTTCCCCTGATCAACAAGATGTCGCCGGTTAAGACACGGTCGGGGAGCAGAAAACTGTATGAATCATCCGTGTGGCCAGGCGTGTAGAGAATATCGAGATGCAACTTGTCTACACAAAGCTTATCACCTTCTTGGAAATGTATCGAAACACATTCAGTCCGGGTCATATCCCCCATCGCACTGGCGCAACCCGTACGCTCACGCAAGGTTCCCAGTGCAGTGATGTGATCTGCATGAATATGGGTATCCACCGCCATCACCAGTTGCAAATCCAGTTCTTCAACAAGACGAATATACTGTTCAGTGTTTTCCAATACCGGATCGATCAGCAAGGCTTCTCCGCCTCGGCGTTCAGCCACAAGGTAGGTATAGGTGTGTGATGTATGATCAAATAATTGACGAAATATCATGATA
This sequence comes from Desulfuromusa sp., assembly GCA_033791385.1. GTDB lineage: Bacteria > Desulfobacterota > Desulfuromonadia > Desulfuromonadales > Geopsychrobacteraceae > Desulfuromusa. The sequence goes on along the minus strand of JASJGU010000344.1, from coordinate 1,460 downwards.
TTGTCTCCTTTATGTGTTGATATATTTTCAGGCGTTTGCCTGTTCTGCGCAGTCAATGCCTCGGTTCCAGGGCATACCCGCCATCAGTTTTGCCATGCCACACCAGCGGGTTGTACCGGCCACGATCAGACCCGTTCCGATTACCGCAGTCAGCGCAAAAAACAGCTCATGCACACTAAAGCCAAGCAATACTTTTATGACCAGCAGGGAACCAATGGCGATCTGTACCTGACGTTCGAGGGCGATGGCCTTGCCACAACGTTGCAACGGTAGTCCTACTTGTTGCCAGCCCTGTGTGCCGCCCTCGATCAATGCAATGTTGTCGAAGCCGGCCTGAAGCAGACGCTCGGCAGCTTGCTGGGCGCGCGGACCAGCCAGGCAGGTAAGGTATAGGGTTTCTGTATGTCCGAGTCCCGAACGCTCGAAGCGTTGTTGCACGGCGTCAGCAGATAACTCATCAATCGGAATTAACTGCGCACCCGGAATATGTCCGGCGCGATATTCCGCTGGGGAGCGCACATCAAGAACCGGGCTGTATTGGCCCCTGGCCTGCGCATCATGTAACTGTTCCGGTGTAATGGTTGATAACTGTGTTGTCATGGTTAACTCCTTCGAAAAATGAACATGGTTTGTATTCCATGTGTATACCATAATGTTTTACTAAAGAAATTTAAATGCGAATTGTTTGATGTAATTCATCGAATATTACGATGTATTATACAAGCCCTGTTTTAATCAATGCTTGCCTGCATACAAGGACTTGCTGGATGGATTTACCGATATAATGCAAGTCGCTGTTTTACACCAGATTCGGTAAATTCTTGATTGTCTGGAATATTCTTTGCCTGGATTTTGGTCAAAATTTGCTAATGCCCACAAATCGGTATAAATAGTATTTTCTTATTCAGTTTCGGGCGTTAAGCTGACATTTCAGTCATTTTCTATTCAAGTCGATTATGACCCAGGGTGTGTAAAACTCAAAAATTAAATAGGCTATGTCTTCGTTAAGTGTTGTTCGTCCGTAACCCACTGTTTTCACACCCGTATCCACAATGGCGAAAACGTGTATTCATTGGGTCTGAGAGCCTTACCAACACTTAACGCAGACATAGCCTTTATTTAAGTGAAAAATGGGAAATACTACCACTCAATTTTAAAATTATGAGTTTTCACACACCCTGGACCTTTTGCTGCTATTCGAGACAAACGAGATTTGTTCTCATTCTTACCGAAACCGCCAATTTATTATTGAAATGTTTTGAATGAAAAGAGCGTGCTTGAACTATCATTCGATCTCCGAGAAACTGTTCCTGTTACCTGAAAATATAACCGTCTACCCTGGCCATGACTATAATGGCAGAACCGCCACGACTGTCGGCAAAGAGAAGACATTTACCCAAACTTTGCCGGTATTAGCGCAACGCAACTCGTGCGGAAAATGGCCAAATTCAATTTGCCCT
>JASJGU010000343.1:0-14952 GCA_033791385.1 Desulfuromusa sp. | reverse complement strand
GATGCTCCAACGGATTTTTTTCACATGTGATTTATTACATCGAAGCAAGCTTCGGGGAATTGAACCCTCTGTTAGATGAAAGTTTCTGATCCTCCACCTAAACCATATGACTCATATTTTGCAGGTTTGTTTGATTATATGCACATCCTGCTGGGGGAAAGGAATCGTAATCTTTGCCTCAGCCAGAGCCTTGTGAATCGCCAGATTGGCCTGATACTGCAACTGATAATATTTTTTCGTCGGCACCCAGTAACGCAAACCTATGTTAATCGATGAGTCGGCAAAGGCTTCGATACCGACCTGCGGTGCCGGATCTTGGGTAATCTCGTCGATCTCAGCCAGCACCTGCCGCAGCACCTCAATTGCCTGTTCCGGATCGTCCTGATAAGAAATCCCGACAGAGGCTTCGATCACCTTGTTTTCAAAGGAGTTGAGCAGAATTTCACCGACGATGTGCTTATTAGGAATAGTGATTTCCTCACCGTCCTCCGTAATCAACAGGGTTGCTGCCAACCGAATTTCCTCCACCACGCCACTGACCCCCTGAACACTGATCGTGTTGCCAACCACAAAAGGGCGGGTCAGGATCAAGGTCAGACCAGAACCGTAGTTGGAAAGCGGTCCGGCAATGGCAAAGCTACTGCCAAAAGCCAGTGCACCGAGGGCGGCAATGAAGGGAGCGGTGGAGATCCCGAATTTGCCGATGGCGATAATGACGACAAAAATCATCACCATCAACTTGACACTGCTGGCAAAAAAACGGGACAGGGTGACATCGATGTTGCGTTTTTCACAGAGCCGCAAGACCAGCCGCGACATCCACCCGGAGAGCTTCAGGCCGATAATCAGAATTATCAGCGCTCCGACAATCTGGAAACTGTAGTTGACGACAAACTCCATGACCAGATCGATAACCTTCTGCAAGGTTTCAAGCTCCTGCCCAATCAGATTCACATTTTCTGCAGCCATAACAAACCTCCATCACAAGGGAAAGACAGATCTAGAATTTAATAATAACATTCTAGATGAGGTATTGCGTTATTTAGTTGTTAGAACTGAAATTACAGGCTAACAGCTGATAAATTAACTCTTTGATTAGCTGCTCGACCTTGGTTGGCTGCGGCAGGGGGCTTCGACGATTCTCAAAACTTAGACGTTGTGACTATGTTCATCTTTACTAAAGAGGGGTTCCTGATCCGTTCATCAAATGTCCTTCCAAAATAGGATTTTTGAAAGACGTTATCCTTTAGGCCTCACGATAAAATTTTCACAGCATGTTCCGATTTTCAAAGCGGTGTTGTTTTCTGATCAGCGAACCATTTTCCACATTAGCTTCCAAATACTCTTTTTTAAAGTTGAGCCACCTTGAGCCATCTGTGGTTTTTGACCGTCAGTTCAGCATATCCTCTTTACGCAATCCATATTTTTTTAATTTTCGATAGATTGTTGCCATATTCATGCTCGCTTTCTTTGCCGCTTCCTCAATATTCCCATCAACTGAAGTAAGAAGCTGACGTAGATAATCAATCTCAAAGTGCGCCAAGGCATTATTGTAATCTTCGCTGCTACCTGCACTGGAATCAATCTCAATAAATTGGGCCACCGTTGCCAAACTGATTTGTTGTTCGGTTTCAATCGTCATGCAAGCTTCAATAACATTTTTCAACTGGCGAATATTTCCAGGCCAAGCATAATCGACGGTAACCTGTTGCGCTTCAGCTGAAAAGCCCGTAACAGAGGTGTTAAACTTTTTATTTTGTTGCTCGATAAAATGGGCTGACAGAAGGGCAATGTCCGCTTTGCGCTGTCGCAGGGGTGGCAGATGCAGGTTAATGACATTCAGTCGATAAAAAAGATCTTCCCGGAAGGTTCCTTTTACGACCTCTTTTTCCAGATCGGAGTTGGTTGCAGAAATCAGCCTGACATCGACCTGGGTCGGGATGGTATCACCAACCCGGTGAAACTCCTGCTCTTGTAAAAAACGCAACAAAGTTTTCTGCACCGCTATGGGCAAGTTACCTATTTCATCCAGGAACAGGGTTCCCCCGTCAGCAGCCTTAAGAAGCCCATCCTTATCAGTGCTAGCTCCGGTAAAAGCACCTTTTTTATGCCCAAACAGTTCACTTTCCAGCACTGAAGCGGGGATAGCTCCGCAGTTAATCGCAATGAAAGGCTTTTCCTTACGCGGAGAATTATAGTGAATTGCTTGAGCGATCAACTCTTTACCGGTTCCGGACTCTCCAGTGATCAGTGCAGAGGTGTCACGAGCAGCAACTTTTTCTACTTTACTGAGCAGTTGTTGCAATATCGTTGAAGCACCAATAATGTTGTCGAAATTGTATTTTCCTGCCAGCTCTTCACGTAATTGCTGATTTTCCGTCATCAATTCTTTTTGATTCAATGCGTTGCGCACCCGGATTAGCAGTTCTTCCGGCTCAAATGGTTTTGTCAACATATCATAGGCGCCTTTACGTAGCGCCTGGATTGACATTTCTACCGTAGCAAAGGCGGTAATCACAATGATTGGAATATGCGGTTCACAAGCCTTGATTCTTTGCAGAACTTCCAGGCCATTCATTCCCGGCATTTTAATATCGCTGATGACCAGATCCCAGATACCCGGTCGGAATAGATCCACTGCTTCTCGCGGATCACTAAAAGTGCGAACAGCATGGCCATCATCCATCAATACAATGGACATCATTCGACAGAGTCCTTCTTCATCATCGATAATCATAATTTTTTTGGGCATGATGTGATCCTAAGTTCTCGTTTTTTTTTAATATTCTTCCCGTACCAAGGGCAACCGAACAACAACCGTCGTTCCTCTCCCAATTTCAGAATCTATAAAAATTTCACCTTGATGCATATCAATGATCTGTTTGGTAATAGCAAGACCTAAGCCGGTTCCACGAGTTTTTGTGGTAAAAAAAGGTTCAAATATTTTCTCCTGATTTTCATCAGAGATCCCCTCACCCTCATCGGAAAACTCAATACGAACATATTGATCTGCATCAAGGCTGGTTGAAACTCTAATTTCCCCTCCTTCAACAGATGCGGATGCCGCATTGAGCAGCAGGTTGATAGAAACTTGGCGGAGTTGATCCATGTCGGTTGAAAATGTTGGAATATCTGCAGAGAAACTCTCGACGATGTGAACATGGAAAAGATCAGAATGATTTCCGGCAAAATCAATAATTTGATGGAGCAAGCGATTTACATCGGTTGGTTCAAGAACCGGCCTGGGAGTTCGTGAATAGCTTAGTAAATTCTGGACAATTTTTTTACATCGCTTACTTTCCCGCTTAATCTCGCTAATGAAAGTATAGTTTGGGTTGTCTTTTTCTATTTTTTTTTCCAAGTGCGCAGCATAGCCAAGGATAACACCAAGAGGATTATTGATTTCATGAGCAACCCCTGAAGAAAGGACTCCAAGTGAAGCCATCTTCCCCTGCTGGGCAAGAGTTGCTTCCAGTTCTTTGTTCTTTCTCATCATCAGGGTCATCCGGTTGAAGGACATCGCCATTTCACCGAGCTCGTCGTGACTTTTTACCGGCATCTTCTCATCCAATCGCCCTTGTTTAACTTTGCGGATGACCAAGATCATTTTATGAATTGGATCGGTTAGAATCTTAGAGGCCCAAAACAGTAAAACAGTTGCAATCAATCCCACGACTAACGGCAATAACAACACATATTTGGCAATTTGCCATTTAAGATTATTTGCTGCTTCGTAGAATTCATCTTCGTAACTGCCAACAGCAATAATCCAGTCCCAAGGTTCAAAATAACGATAGCGAACAATCTTCATCCGAGCATTTTTTTCTCCTGGATTACGCCACGGGTAGCGTATCCAGCCATTTTTTTTTGCAATCATCTCAGCTGTAAAGAACTGACTCTCATTATCGTTGGCAGATAGAAGGTTTTGTCCCTCGGCATCAGGGTGAATAGTCAACACTCCGTCTCTGGACATAGCATAAATATATCCGGTTTTTCCGACTCTTTTCTTTTTGATCTGCTGGGCAAGAGCTGCCAGAGCTTTTTTTTCAAATACAGGATCTTCATAGGTTTCATCAAGATATCCACCCGCTGCGACAATCCAGTCCCACTTACGGCAGTAGGAGTAGGCAACTATTTTATTTCGTGATCGGCTGTCTCCGAGTTCTTCATTCCGCCATGGGTAGATCGTATAGAGAATTTCTTCAGGTTTGGATGCAAGTGCATTTTCGATAAGTTCACGGATAAAGAAGCGGCCGTCTTTATCCTGCGCAGACATGACATTTTCCCCTTCACGACTAGGATGAACAGTTAAGACCCCCTTGGTGGTGAGAGCAAACAGATAGCCACTGCTGCCAATACTGACTTTTTTAAAGCTATTGCGAATTGTTTTCTGACCGGTTGCCAGATCAACAGTCCTTGATGCAATCGGTTCTTGTTGCTCATTGATTTGATTGCGGGCAAATCTAACCAAAGTTTTCATTTCCTGCTGGACAATTCTTTTTTTATCCTTGCGAGACACTTCAAATTGACGATAATGCCCCTCCAGCAGATCAAGGGTAAAACTGGCCATATGGTCAAGGTCAGCCTTACTGGTGCTCGCTAACCCTTTATAAGCCTGATTCGTGGCAATGTAACCGATGGTTCCACCAAGCAGAAAAATAGGAATGACCACCAACGGTAGAATAATAACCAACAGTTTCCAGCGAATTTTCAGATTGTTAAAAAAAACGAAAGGATGGCGAATCATGTGCCCCCACAGAGTTAGGTACCTGTCGCTCTCCTAGACCTGAATTCATCATATCCGGGAGATTTCAGACCCAAGAGCAGTCAAATAAACATGTGGAAGTTTATAACATGAGAGGGTTGGTGGTGGAAGAGTACATCTTTTAAGCACAATAAACGGGAAACTGTCGATTTCAAAGAATTGACTGTCACGAAGCAAACTTAAGCCAATCAGCAGAAGAAGTTACTCTCCAGCAACGCCAAGAAACGCGCAACGGTCGTTGCCCGCTTCAACTTGCCTATATCTCGTTGCAAACATTCATCGGGAATAAAGTTCAGGAGATCCTTCACCTTCATCAATGTTTGACGTTCGCCACAAAACTTTTCCGAATACCGTGGTAACAGATCGGTCAAAAACTCGAAAAGCTCGTGACGCCGCTGCGCTTCGTCAACTTCCCCCGGCAACTGGCCGCGAATCCTCTGAAACAACCAGGGATCAGCCAAAGCGCCCCTGCCGAGCATCAATCCCGCAACGTTGGTTTCCTGCAAGAGCCTCCGCCCGGTGGCAGCATTGTTGATATCACCGTTAGCAATAACCGGGAGATTGGTTTGACTGGCAATTTTGGCAGTTAAATCATGATCTGCCCAGCCACTATATTTCTGAGCGACAGTGCGCGGATGCAGAATCAGATAGTCGACTCCACTCTCTTCGTAAATCGGTAATAATTCAAATAATTGCTGCAGATCATTATATCCAGCTCGGCACTTGATCGAAAAACTACCCCGAATCGCCTGACGGAGAGCAGTTAACAATTCAGCGAGTTCCTCTGGATCCTTAAGCAGCTCGCCGCCAGTTGCACCAGTCGTCATCCGGCCATAGGGACAGCCAAGGTTCAGGTTCAAATGGTGGCAACCAACATCCTGAACCTGTTTTGCCGCCTCCGCCAAAGCCAAGCCACTATTGCCGATTAGCTGCACAACCAGAGGAACGTCCAAACTGTAAGCCGCAATTTCTGCCAGCTCAGCTCGAGCGATCCGCTTCCTAGACTGCGTTTGCACTCGCACAAATTCAGTAAAAACAACATCAGGATGATAGCGTTCAACATAGCAGGTACGCAGAGCTTCGTTGGTCAAGCCCTGCATCGGAGCCAGCATCAGTGGGGTCGATCCCTCAGACCAGGGAAGATGCATCATCAACTCTCTCGAGGTATCAGCGGGCGCAACAGCTCTTCAAGCCCATTGACCTTTATTTCGTAAATTTCCAGCAACTGCCGTCCCAGCAACCCGCTCGGAAGTTGATTGCCAACCAGCCAAACGACATAGGGTTCCGGCAGGTCCACCAATAACCTCCCAGCGTGTTTGCCATAAGGCATCCGCGTGGCAGCCAGTCTCCGTAATTGTTGTGGATCGGGGTAAACCGTTTCAGACATCATTTTCCTCCGACTAATACCTGATGTACTCGCAAAAAATAACAAGATAGCTAAGGGCGCTTGTACCACAAAATCAAACGATTACTCCACGCTATCCAGGCAGAGAAAAAAACATCCCAATCCAAGTAAAATTACTGTATGATAATGTGTATTTTTTAAAACTTCTACTTTCTGATGGAATTCTGATGCGCTTACTTGGAAGATTATTCATATCTCCCTGGCTGCTGTGCCCGTTTCTGGGCCTGCTGCTACTCGGTGCTTCACTCATCGATCATCCGACCCTATTGAAACTGGAATACCTGATTTATGATCAATTACTTGAATTCAGGACAGTTTCCAGCAATGACCGGGTTGTGTTGATTGCCACCGACCAGTACGGCCACTCTGGCCAAGCAAATAATCCTGATTCACACAGTTCCTTGACCACACTGCTCGACAAAGTTCGGCTGCTGGGTGGAGACACCATTGCTTTGCTGACTCCGCTCAGCTTCACTGAGCAGACATCTCCATCTGATCTGACTCTCAAGCATAGTCTCAAAATCAATGACGTTATTGTTGCGGCACCAAGCACCCAACAGGAAATACCTTTCTCAGAGAACTTTTCTGCAGCATCCCTGTTGCCTCCAGCGAAACCATTGCCAGATCCGCAGCAGCTGCTGCTCAGCGGGCAGAACCCATTGGCTCAATACCGGCTAAATCGCCCAGAAACCTGGGAATTCCCCCCCAAGACACGTAACATTGATCAAACGCTGCCAACCGGTCACCTGATCTTTTCCCCCGATCCGGATGGGAAAATCCGTAGCCAAATGTTACTGATGCCGTGGAAAAATCAGTTGATCCCCTCACTCCCTCTGCGATTGGCAATGCTAGCTCAAGATGAGAACCTGCAGAAGTTGCAAACCATTCCACGAGAACTGACTGGAACACTACAAACCCGGACATTGCAAATCCCGGTCATCGGCTACCATCGTATGCTATTCGACATTCACCCGGAACATTTTTCTTTCCAGAGCTACAGAGCCGTTGATCTATTGCAAGACAAGCTGAAACAGGATGCGCTACAAAATAAAGTTATCCTGATTGGGCCAACCAACAGTTACGGCGATCGGCATCTGGTTGCCGGCTATGGCAGCATGAGTACAAGTGAAATGGCAGCCCTGACAACGGCAACACTGCTGGCGAATTCGGCGCCCCAACGACCAGTCTGGGGCTGGTTGTTAGAAGCCGCCGCCCTACTCTACTTTACCGCCCTGCTTATACTGCTTATTCCCAGACTTTCAGCCCGCGCCGGACTTGCTATCCTCCTGCTGTTTTTAATCAGCTGGGCTCTGATTGCCGCAGGCAGCCTGATCATTTTTGGTATCTGGCTTAAAGTTGTTCCGACCATTATTCTCTGCCTGGCCGGCTTCACTCTGGCACGTTGGCATATCGGACGCCAGGAAAGATACCGGCATAAGCAGGAAAACTACAGAGTTCTCGCACAACGTTTTCAAGAGCAGGGATTACTTGATTTGGCATTGGAAAAAGCCCTTTTAATTGAACCAAATATTAAATCAAACAAGGCAACGCTCTACAATTTAGGACTCGAATTCGAGCGCAAACGGATGCCACACAATGCGGTTTCCGTCTATCGGCATCTATTACAAGCTGGACGCTTCCGTGACACCAAAACCCGCCTTAAACAATTGGCAAAACATGACCAGACAACGATTCTGAGTCAGGATAACAATGCTACCGTTATGCTGAACCGATCAGGAGAAAAACCGACTTTAGGTCGCTACCGCATTGAACGCGAGCTCGGCCAGGGGGCCATGGGTACCGTTTATCTCGGCAACGACCCAAAAATCAATCGTCAGGTTGCGATTAAAACCCTGGCATACCAGCAGGTTGATAGAGCAGAATTACCCCAGGTCAAAGAACGCTTTTTCCGTGAAGCGGAGGCTGCTGGAAACCTCAGCCACCCGAATATTGTGACCATCTATGATGTCGGGGAAGAAACCGATCTGGCTTTTTTTGCTATGGAGTTTCTGGAAGGTAAAGACCTGAGCTCCTTCTGCCGCCCCAAGAAACGCTTAGCGGTTTTACAAGTGATCAAGATTATTTTACAGACAGCGAGTGCCCTTGACTATGCCCACCGGCAGGGGGTTATTCACCGGGATATCAAACCAGCCAATATTGTCTTCTTGCCAGAGGGACAGATCAAAGTCACCGACTTCGGTATCGCGCGAATCATGACCAGCTCCAGGACAGAAACCGGGATCATCCTTGGCACCCCCAGTTATATGTCCCCGGAACAGGTGGCCGGGAAAAAAGTGGATGGCCGCTCGGATCTTTTTTCCCTCGGAGTTGTCATGTATGAACTTCTCAGCGGTGAAAAACCATTCCAGGGTGAAAGTATGGCGGCACTGATGTACAACATTGCCAACGCCAGCTACCGTCCATTGGCAGAGATCTGTCCAAAACTGCCATCCCCCTGCTACACTATCGTTGATAAGCTCCTACAGAAAACTTTGACACGGCGTTTCAAATCTGCCGCAATCCTCCGACAAGAGCTCCTGACGCTGCAAAAAATGGTGGAAAAACAATGAAACTGCAAGTCTGTGCAAAAACCGATACTGGTCTGAGGCGAAAAAACAACGAGGACCTGCCCTTTGTCGATGAAAAACAGAGCCTGTTTATTGTTGCTGATGGGATGGGAGGACACGCCGCCGGCGAAGTTGCCAGCCGGATAGCTGTGGAAACTGTCTGTCAATCCTTGCAGACGGCAGATCAGAACAATCCCCAAGAACAACTCAGACAAGCGATAGAAAAAGCCAACCGAGCCGTTGCGCAAGCAGCAAATGGTAACAGCGCATGGCAAGGAATGGGAACCACACTGACAATACTCCTTCTGCATCAGCAACAGGCATTTCTCGCCCATGTGGGAGACAGTCGCGCCTACCGCTTGCACAATAAACAGTTGCACCAGTTGAGCGATGATCACTCACTGGCTGGGGAACAGCTACGGCAAGGGGTTCTTTCTGCCAAGGAAGCGCGTGATTCGAATTTGGGAAATATTTTGTTGCAGGCAATCGGCATTTCTTCGGAACTAGATATCTGCCTGAAAAATTTTCCCTTAATGATAGGAGATCGGTTTCTACTATGCAGCGACGGCCTCACCGATATGCTCCTCGATGAAGAAATCGAACAGATTCTGCAAAAAACAGAACCGTTAGATACCCTTTGTGATGAACTTGTCGATAAAGCCATCGCGGCAGGAGGCAAGGACAACGTGACCGTCATTGTGTTGCAAATCGACAACTTTTGACAGGGATTGGACAACAACACTTACCACCGGACAGATCAAACAAAAATGAAAAGGGAGGTCAAATTGCTAAGAATTGAATTGAAGTACCAGGGTAAAAAACTGACAACTTTTGAAACCGACAACGAACAGATCAGTATCGGTCGCAATCCGAAAAATGATATCAAGATTGACAATCCAGCCGTCTCAAGTTCCCACGCGGTCATCAGAAAAGTGATGAATACCTACTACATGGAAGATCTGAAGAGCACAAATGGCACTTTCGTCAACGAGAAAAAGATCAATAAGTACGAGTTACTCGATGGCGATGAAGTGATCATTGGCAAGCACAGCCTGGAATTCCGCTACATCGACAGTGCCGGTCAAACCTTGGCTGACTTTGATAAAACCGTGATTCTTGATACCCGGAAGCAAAAAGAGTTACTGGATAAAAACCGCTGATTTGCAACAAAAGACACGCTGGCTAGGCAAAAAAAACGACCTCCAAAGCGCCGTATCAGGGGCGTAGACATACACACGGTATGTTGAAATCCTGAAAAACTACTGCAGCACCGGAGGTCGGACTTTTTACGCCGCCATCATTGCTATTTAACGTGACAACGGTTACAGCTCTTTTTCGCTGCGAAAGCACGGGTACCATTGTGGCACTTACCGCAGAGTTCACCCGCGTAGATTTGATCCATAGTAATTGCAACTGTTCCCTGCTTCATTTTTGGGAACATATCCTTGTTATGGCACTCCTTACAACTGACACCGGCATCTTTGTGAATCTGTCCCGAAAACTCAACCGGGCCCAACGAAGATTTGTCAAAGGTGAGAGTTTTGTTGGGAGGAACTGCCATGACAACCGCAGCAGCACAAAAAATTAATATTGACAGGAGTAGTGTAATTTTTTTCATCGAATTCTTCCTTTTCTTGTTAGAGGTGGATTTGTATACCTATTCAAAAAACACTACGAACCATAAGCGGAATCAGCCATTGTCGTCAATAAAGATGAGGGCTAAAATAAGAAATATTTTGAAAAAAGCATAAAATGAGTTAACATGATTTTATTAATATCCGCAACATCACCATCCTGAGAATAAAGACAAGCTCAGGCAAAGGGGACACCTTGGAACATTTCATTGCACGGCAGCCGATTTTTGACACCAAAGGCCGAGTCTACGCCTACGAACTGCTGTTTCGGTCCGGGCTGCACAATTATTTTGACTGTGATGATGCAGATCATGCCGCCGCCAGCGTTATTGCCAACAGCAATCTACTCTTCAATCTGGATGAGATGACTGGTGGCACCAAGGCCTTCATCAACTGCACCCGCACAGTTCTACTGCAAGACTTAATGACCACCCTGCCCCGCCAGCAAGCGGTTGTTGAAGTTCTGGAAGATGTTGCACCCGACGCCGACATCATTGCTGCTTGTCAGCGACTCAAAAAGCAAGGATATATCCTGGCTCTGGATGACTTTGTCTATCATAAAAACTTCGAACCGCTGCTGGAATTAGCCGATATTATCAAAGTCGACTTTCTCCTCAGCGATATTGATGAACAGGAGCATCTGGCAAGAACAATGATCCCGCGCGGGATCAAAATGTTGGCTGAAAAAGTTGAAACCCACGAAGTCTATGAACAGGCTGAAAAAATGGGCTATCAACTGTTCCAGGGATACTTCTTTGCCAAGCCAGTCATTATCTCGCGCAAAGACATTCCGACCAACAAAGTCCAGTTTTTACGGATTCTCAAAGATATTCATGCTCAAGAAGTTGATTTTAAAAAATTAGCATTAACCATTCAAAGTGAAGTTTCGCTCTCCTATAAACTGCTTAAACTGATTAATTCTGCCGCCTTTGCCTTGCGCCACAAAGTCACTTCAATTCTGCAGGCCCTGTCATTACTCGGTCTGCGGGAAATCCGCAACTGGGTTTCACTCCTGTCTATTGCATCGATGGCGGATGATAAACCCGCTGAACTGGTTGTCAGTTCTCTCATCCGGGCACGGCTCTGCGAACAATTGGCGCAACCCTGTAAAATGGGTGATCGTCAGTCCGATATGTTCCTGATGGGGCTGTTCTCTCTGCTCGATGTTATCATGTCGCGCCCAATCGACGAGATTCTGCAGGAGATCACCGTAGAAGAAGATCTTTTGGCAGCCCTGACGGGCAAAGCAGGGACACTCCGAGCCGTTTTGGATCTGGTGATCGCCATAGAAAAAGGGGAGTGGGAACAAGTATCCCGCCTGGCTGCGGAACTCCAAATCGAAGAGCAGGTACTGTCCACCGCATACCTTGATGCCGTCAAATGGGCACAGGATATTTACACCCTGTAAATGATTCCGGCAACGAAAGACAACTTATTACTTTTTTCGAGCGCATCAACTATGGCAAAAAAAATCCATCGATCAGATCAGGAATGGCAGCAGCAGTTAACCCCGGAGGCCTATTCAGTTGCCCGTAAAGCGGGAACCGAGTCTGCATTTACCGGTCGCTACTGGGATCACCATAAAAAGGGAGTCTATTGTTGTATCTGCTGTGGGCTTGAATTGTTCCATTCCGACTGCAAATTTGATTCAGGCACCGGCTGGCCAAGCTTTTATCAACCCATCGCTGAAGAAAATGTTGTCAAACAGGAAGATCGAAGCCTCTTCCGCGTCCGCACAGAAGCCCTCTGTGCACGCTGCGATGCCCACCTGGGACACATCTTCCCCGATGGTCCGCAACCAACCGGACTGCGCTACTGTATCAATTCAGAGTCTCTCGATTTTACCGCCGAATAACAAAATAAACCAACGACAGACAAAGATAAATTGACAGGCTCTTTGTGGCAAGGTACAACAACGCCCTTTCCCAAGGAGATCAGATGTCAAACAAGCAACTTTCTGCAGGTGATCATATCACCTCAAAATGTACAAAATGCAAAGATACAACTAACCACACAATCGTTGCCATGGTTGGCGATAAAGTTGCCCGGGTAGAATGCAACACCTGCGGCGGGATTCACAATTATCGTAATGTGGCAGAAAAAAAACCAACCACCAGAAGCAAAGCAAGCAGCCCCAAACCAGCAAAAACCACCAAAATAGAAGCAGAGTGGGAAAACCTGCTGAATAATGCGGACCCTGCTGCTGCCACCCTTTACAGCATGCAGATGGCAATAAAACCCGGGACATTAATTCAGCACCCAAGCTTTGGCCTGGGTCGCGTCATCAACACCATCCCGCCAAATAAGATGGAAGTCTACTTTCGCAGTGGGGTCAAGCTGTTACGCTGCTCCATCGCGTAATTTTTGTCTGGAATGAATTGACAAGCCCACGCGCTTGCTGTTTATTGTGAGCAGGTTTTCCACAAACGCTCTTCAGGTATCAATAGCTATGTCCAGATCTGATCACAAAAGCGCTGGACTCATTCTGACTCTGGCTGCACTGATCATTATCATTGCCGGGCTTAAAACCGCTCAGGCACTGCTGGTTCCATTTCTCCTCGCTTTTTTTATCTCGATCATCTGTGCCGGTCCTTTCTACTGGCTACAACAACGTAAAGTTCCAGCTCCGCTTGCCCTGTTTCTGGTCATCAGTGTTGTTATGCTGGGAGGACTGGTTGTCGTGACGCTGATCGGTACTTCGGTCAATGATTTCACCAATGACCTTCCCGTTTATCAGGAGAAGCTACGGATCCAGACGCTAACTCTCGTTGACTGGCTGGACAAACTGGGGATCAGGGTTTCAAAACAAATATTTCTTGAGTATTTCAACCCAGCGGCACTCATGCAATCAGCCGCCAGCATGCTGGCGACAGCGGGAGGAGTCCTGACGAACTCCTTTCTCATTCTGCTGACGGTGATTTTCATCCTTTTTGAAGCATCCGGCATGCCGAATAAATTGCGGGCAGCTCTTCCAGATGCCGAGTCATCCCTGGCTTCTTTTGAAAAATTCTCTACCAGTGTCCGCCAGTACCTGGTGATTAAAACGCTGGTCAGTCTCGGGACGGGTCTGGTGGTCACGGTTGGGCTACTGCTACTCGGGCTTGACTATGCACCGCTGTGGGGAATGATCGCTTTTCTGCTCAACTATGTCCCGAATATCGGTTCGATTATTGCCGCAGTTCCAGCCATTCTGCTAGCAGTCGTACAATTGGGACCGCTCTCTTCCTTGTTGGTTGCAGCTCTGTACATCATCACCAATGTGGTTATGGGAAATGCCGTTGAACCACGCCTGATGGGGCAAAAACTTGGGCTTTCGGCGCTGGTGATTTTCATTTCTTTAGTTTTTTGGGGTTGGGTTCTCGGCCCAGTCGGAATGCTGCTTTCAGTTCCATTGACGATGGTTGTCAAGATTGCCCTGGAAGTGAATGCTTCGACCCGCTGGATGGCTATCCTCCTCAGCTCTGACATTTCGGCCAAAGCAATCGCTGAAGATTGATGGCTCGCCAGCTCTTTATCCAATCTGCCAGCCCCTCTGAACCCCTATGGAGGATCTCTTGCTTTACAGACCTTTTGGCAAAACCGGTAAAAATATTTCTGTGATCAGTTTTGGCGGAATGCGCTTTTCCGATTCACAGGATCTGCAAAAAAGTTCTGAATCCCTCCTGTATGCGCATCAAAAGGGGATAAATTATTTCGATACAGCGCCCGTCTACTGTGCTGACAGGAGTGAGGATATCTTCGGCCATGCCTTGCGTCAGCTACCGCGAGAAAATTTCTACGTCTCGACAAAATGTAGCCGGGCCAAAGGATCTGACCTGCGCAAAAGCCTTGAACGCAGTCTGCAGCGATTAGGTGTGGAGAAAATTGACTTCTTCTATATCTGGCATCTGATGACTCAAGCAGATTGGGAGCAGCGAAAACAGGGTGGAGCCGTGGAAGCGGCACTCCAAGCCAAAGAAGAAGGACTGATTGGCCACTTGCTCTGTTCCTCACATATGGAGGGAGAAGATCTTGCACAGGTACTTGACGATGAAATCTTCGAAGGGGTTTTACTCGGCTACAACGCCATCAATTTCCCTTACCGCCGTGCCGCTGTAGAACAAGCCGGGAAACAGGGAATCGGCGTTGTCACAATGAATCCACTTGGTGGCGGTTTGATTCCACAAAATCGGGAGCGCTTTGCCTTTCTCAAAACAGCGACAGCAAACGACGTTGTCAGTGCGGCATTGCAGTTCAACCTGTCTCATCCTGCCATCACAACAGCATTGGTTGGATTTTCCAACACGCAAGAAATTGATCAGGCGGTCGCAGCAGCCGATAACTTTGTCCCCTATAGTGCAGAGCAACAACAGAAACTTCGGGACAATATTGAAACAGCCTTTGACGGACTCTGCACCGGCTGTGGTTATTGTCTCCCCTGTCCCGTCGGCATCCCGATCCCCAAATATCTGGACAGTTACAACCAGCTGATCCTGACAAATGGCAACCAACAAGCGGTACGGGATCGCTACCGCATGCCCTGGAATATCACCCCCCAGCAGGCCACAGAATGTATCCGCTGCGGTGACTGTGAAGAACGCT